>VXPI01000069.1 GCA_009839585.1 Gammaproteobacteria bacterium | reverse complement strand
CCCCTGCCGCATTCCGGCGGCGATAGGCTCCCGGAAGGGAGCCTATGGCTTTTCCAGCCCATGCGCCAGGATCAGGCCGCAACCCGTGTCTTTTCTGACAGGAACAAAATCATCGTTCAAGACCGATGTCGGGACTATGGCGAAGACCGCCTGCTCCGGGTTATTTCCTGGAGGCTTGCGATCATGCTGGCCTTCTTCACCGTCATCGGGGCGGGACTGATCTCCCTGGTGGGAGGAGGTTCTCCCTGACCCCCTGCTTCTGTCAGCGGCTGATGGCCCCCGGAAGGGGGCCTTCGGTTTCCCTGCCGGCCGAATACCCGGACAGCGTTTGCGGACCCACAACCAGGGCATGTTCCGGGCGGTACCCGTAGCACGCAAAATAATCACAGAGTTCCCCAGGGTCACTGAACAGCGACCGATCGATGAATGATCGTCCCATCAGGCATTTGACCGCGGCAACTGCCGTGTCGTTGCGTTCCGCCAGGTCACGGCGCGAGCAGCCTGTGGGAACCCATGCACCCGGACCCGTCATCATGCTCCGGATTCCGCTCGTCAAGGCATCAATCTCTTGGCCCGCATCCTGTCGCTTCAGGATGCCCATCCTGACCATGGCCCCCAGCACATGGACGACACCGTCCATCTGCAGTATCAGTGCCAGTGCCATGGCTGCATGACTGCCAGGCAGAAACTGCATCCTCATGGAGCGGTACCGGATCGCCGGGTCTGCAGCACCCGCAGAGAAGGGCAATTGATCACGCCATCTTGAAACATGGTTGCGTTTGGCCTTCCGGAGGAGTTCACGCACCTCCCAGTGTGCGGTTTCCACCAGCATCAGGGCATAGTCGGCAAACAGGTCGTCACAGGCGGACATTCTGCCGGCAGTCCATGCCTTCCATGCAAACTCCTGCAGGCCGGGAATGTCCCGTCCATCAGCCTTTTTGCGGCCAAGCAGCAGCATCCGGGCCTGACGGGTACAGATGGTCAACTGGACCGAGCCAAGAGCCTTGCCTGGCAATGAAGCAAACTGCATCAGGAATTCCCGTGCCTTCATCCGTTTCATGTTCGGGATGCAACAGATTGGATGAGCCTCGTGCTGCTCCCTGCCTGATCTGGAATGTACTTGCCTGGACTGATGTCGGCTCTGGGATGCTGGACATGCCGGTTTGCTCAATAGCGCTGCTTTTCCGATAATTGTAACGGATACGCGATCACCGGCACTTGCGGTTCTGCGCTAGATCCGACCATGCCAGGAGAATGCTTGTTGAAGGACAAGCCACGCAAAGAACGCAAAACTGCCGGAAACTACCAGAAAATAGTGCAACAAATTACTGCAACAAATTACTTGCCAAGTTCGAAATGTTAGATTACCATGTATCAAAACTATAAATTGATGCATTAGATTGCATCATCATAAATCGTAAATACTTAAACACAATTCAGGTGGATGGTTAATGATTAAGAAGACTCTTATGGCCCTGAGTCTAGCGACTGCTATGGTTCTGGGTTCTTTTGGGGGCGGTGTTGCCTTTGCCGACGAAGAGGCGGTAAATCATGGAAAGAGCGTGGCTTTCAACAGGCAAAAGGGAAACTGTCTTTCCTGTCACATGATGGATGATGGCGATCAGCCCGGCAGTCAGGGCCCACCGCTCATTGCGATGAAGCTCCGTTTCCCGGACCGCGAGGATTTACGGGCCCGCATCTATAACCCTCTTGAATTCAACCCAAATACCATCATGCCTCCGTTCGGCTTGCACAACATTCTGTCGGACGAGGAAATTGATGCGATTGTGGAATATCTTTATACCCTGTAAATCAATCGAGGAGACAGTAACAATGAAGAGAAGAGAATTTAACTTCAGGCTCGCCAGCATCACAGGTTTTGGTGTTGGCATTGCTTCTGGCCTGATGCCAATTTCGGTTTTGGCGAACTGGCCTACTGCTGCATTTGATACCGAGACTACAGAAGATGCTGCGAATGCCTTGTTTGGCGAGTCGGGAATGATTGAGACTGATGCGATTACTTTCAAGGCGCCAGATATTGCCGAGAACGGCCGAGTGGTTCCCGTCAACATCAATGTTGGCTTGAACAACATTGAAGAGATAGCGCTCATGGTGCCGGAAAATCCTGCTCCATTGGTTTCGACTTTCGTGATGTCAAATCAGTCAAACGTAGCAGTCGGTACCCGTATCAAAATGGGCAAGACATCGCCCCTGGTTGCGGTGGTCAAGGCGGATGGCAAAGTCTATACCGCCTCCAGTAAAGAAATTAAAGTCACCATTGGTGGCTGTGGCGGTTAATCGGAGGTAATTATCATGGCGATTAAATGCAAGGCAAAAATGAAAGATGGCATGGTGGAAGTCAAGGCCTTAATGAAGCATGAGATGGAAACCGGTCTTCGCAAGGACTCGAAAACCGGAGAACCGATTCCTGCGCATCACATAACCGAGGTGGTCTGTATGCATAGCGGCAGTGAATTGTTTCGATGCAACATGGGCCCTGCGATTTCCAAAAACCCGTATTTATCGTTTACCGTTTCGGGTCCCAATGTCGGAGATACACTTCAACTCTCGTACGTGGATAACATGGGCGAGACCGATTCTGGCGAAGCTGTCGTCAAGTAAGCTACAACAATTCGCATCGAACTTGGTGCAACACTAACTGGGTGGAGACATAATATGTTAAGAAAATATGCGATCCTGTTGGGGGCCGTCATGGCTTTGGCATGGAGCAGTACATACGCGAATCCTGAAGACGATCGGATGGCCTTCGAGAAGTACTTCACGACGAAATTCCCTGAAGTTCCATTAAACGATTTCCAGAACGGAATTTATTCCGTTGATCCGGTTGCCCGGGCCGACTGGGAACAGATCGAGGAATTCCCTCCGTATGAACTGGCCATAGATGCGGGAGAAGCGGAATACAACAAGCCCTTTGCCAATGGCAAGTCCTATTCCGACTGCTTTGGTGATGGTGCTGTAAGAGGGCAATATCCCTACTGGGACAGCGAGCGCAAGGAAGTTATCACCATGGAATTGGCCATCAACGAATGTCGAACCAGTAACGGCGAAGAGCCGCTCAGATGGAACAAGGGAAAAATCGCTGAACTGTCGGCCTATATGTCATATATTTCACGAGGTCAAACCGTTGACGTGAAAATCCCCGAAGATGATCCGGAAGCATTGGCGGCATACGAGCGCGGCAAGCAGTTCTACTATACCAAGCGTGGGCAGTTGAATTTTTCCTGTTTTGATTGTCACGGTACCGGTGCAGGCAAGGGTGTTCGCCTGGAAAAGCTGAGTCCTGCCCTTGGTCATACTACACATTGGCCCGTATATCGCTCGAAGTGGGGTGCGGTTGGTACCCTGCATCGTCGATTTGGCGGTTGCAACAGGCAGGTGCGTGCAAAAAACTTCAAGTCGCAAGGCCAGGAATATCGTGAGCTGGAGTATTTTCTGACATACATGAGCAACGGCCATGAGTTAAATGGTCCCGGTGCCAGACGTTAACGCCACACAGCAATACACAGGAGAATATCCATGAAAAAATACGTGATCAGTGGTTTACTGGCCTTGTCGTTTGTTGTTGCAGGGACAAGTCTTGCCGGTGATGAATTCGAGGCTGCATGGCAAGCCGCGGACGATAAGCGCAAGGAAGCTGCAAGCATGAAATCGGAATGGCGCGACACCAAGAAGATGCTGGACAAGGCGAAGCAGGCTGCGGAGAAAGGCGATATGGATGCGGCCATGAGTCTTGTGGCAATGGCTCATGAGCAAGCGGCAGATGGCATTGAACAAGCCGAAAGGGAGTCCGTAATGTGGATAACGCGGGTTCCCCGATAAACGTGCCCTGTTCGTTCGGTAGACATGCTCAATAGGTGAACCTAGACTTTTATATCTGTAGCAACACACGTTACATAGAATGTCCTGACATAAGTATGTAAGGTAGAGAGACGGCCCGATGGACAAGATTACCAATTGGAGCCGAATAGCGAATCAAGCCCACGGTTCGGGACACGTGGTTGTGGTCATGGTCGATCAGGAAGATTGCCCGTATTGCCGTCAGGTTGAAGAGGAGTTTTTTTCCGCAATTCTGGCAAGTGGTCAATACCAGGGTATCTTGTCAGTAGGAAAGATTTCGATTGACGCAGGCGAGACCATCATCGATCAAGAGGGGCAGGAAATCAGTACCCGGGAATTCCTCGCCGAATATGGAACGAACTGGACTCCCACAGTTCTGTTTCTTGATCATCAAAAACGTGAAGTTGCCGATAGACTGACGGGACTATTGACCCCCGATTACTATGTCTACTATCTGGAGCGTTCAATCAATTCCGCTATTCGCAATTTGCAGAGCCAGTCGTAACACTGATTTTCGAATTCAGGGAAACAGGCTGATCACCGCCCTGATTCTCTTATTTCTGGAGTTGCCTGCTGTCTGGGCAGATGATTCCAGGTTCCAACTGGCTAGGGACACTACTGTCCTGAACAATATTTCGCCCTATGTGTCGAAATATTCTGATGCCCCGATTCTCTGGCATTCGCTGGCCCCTCATTCACTCAATCTGGCCCGCAATCTCAACCGTCCACTCCTTGTCTCAAGCGGTTATCTTTCCTGTTACTGGTGCCACAGGATGGCAGAGGACACATTCAGCAATCACGAACTCGCCGAATTCATTAACCGTCATTTTGTACCGGTAATCATGGACCGGGAGGTGCATGTTGAAGAGGATCGTTCCCTACAATCATTTATGCAGAAGACCCAGGGCATTTCCGGATGGCCGGTGGCTGTCATCATGACACCTCACGGATACCCGATTTTTGGCTATACCTATACGGACCCGAATCCCCTGATGAGATCGCTACAGGACTTCATCGCAAACTGGGAGCAGTCAGCGCCAGATATTGCCGACTCGGCATATGTTGACAGTCAGGAACGACGTCAGAATCAATTGTCCGGCGATCATCCGGTTACAGGGTTGTCGTCGCTTGACTTGTTGCAACGGTTTTTGATGCAGGCGAATGCTGCAACCGATATGACTTTCGGTGGATTCGGCATGAGCACGAAATTTCCTTTCGTGCCACAACTGAACATGCTGATCGAATTGTCGGCCCTGAACCCGGATCCTGAGGTCATTGCATTCATTGAGATTACCCTGGAGACAATGCTCGATTCTGCGATTATTGATGCAATCGAAGGGGGCGTGTTTCGCTACAGTGAGACCAGAACCTGGAACCGACCACATTTTGAACAGATGCTGTACAACCAGGCCCTGATGAGCAAATTGCTGTTACGGGCATCTACAGTACTGGGAAATGATCGATATCGGGCAGCCGGACTCAAAATGCTTGATCATATGGTCAAGAACTTCAAGCTCGACAGTGGATGGTATGCATCTTCCCTGTCAGCGGTATCTTCAGATGGGATTGATGGCAGTTACTATCTCTGGAGCCATGGACAGCTTGAACAGGTATTCGGCCGTGACTGGATGAAGCGTATCGAAGATCGGTTGCCGGATGATGACCATGTATTGCCCGCACCGCTTGAAAATACCGCAGAGGTGCAGATGACCATACTCGAGCATCGAAATGCTCGTCCACAGGAGCGCGATGAAAAGCCAGTGCTCGGCTGGAATGGCCTTGCATTATCGGCTATGGCTTATGGTGCCGCTCTGGATGATCGGTTTGTCGGTGATGCCAGGACACTGGCAAGGTTGCTGATTCGCGAGACCCAACGTGATAATCTACCTGTGATCGCAAACGATGAAGAGGCACGGTTATCAACGTTGGATACTTACGTTCAGGTAGCCGGCGGACTTCTTGACTGGTGGCAGCTTACCGATGATCCTGAAGTGTTGCTACGGGTAGTTGAATTGCTGGAAGAGAGCGTGGTTAAATTTCGTGAACAGGAATACTGGATGGAAGCTGAAGCGTTGTTGCCAGAAGCCGGTATGGGCACGATTGCGGTACCTGATCGCCAGATTCCCTCTGCCTCTGGACAATGGTACCGATTGGCGATGTTGACGAGATCTGTCGATCCGGGGTTAACTGAGCCTTTGGCTGAGACCATGCAGGAAATGGAGGAAACCCAGTCTTCAATGATGCATGAAGAGGCGTTTTATCATGCTACCTATATACTTGCAAGGCTGCTCAAGGATTTGTCAGGGCAGTCATGAATGCCGGGCATTGAGTCATTTGCTGAAAGCGTCAACATGAATCGTGCGAATGAATCCTGGCGATCCTCGGCCTATCGGCCGTTGTATACCTGGTTGATTATCTCCGGCCTGGTTCTCTTCGGCTTCTTTCTCCTCTGGAGGTATCGGTTCATAGATCAAGTCATCGAAGCGGATATAACCAGGCTATCGATTATTATTGGAGCGGTCTTTCTGGGGGCATGCGTTTATCTGGGAATCGGCGCATACCGTTTATCGCAGATGAATGTTCGTTTTCTGGATCGATTTCAACATGGTGATGCGGATACAACCCGAAAAGCAGAATCGAATGCAGTAGACGAATATCTGGACTTGATGCTGCAACCTGGCCTTGAGAATGCTCCTCATGATGAATCGATGCATGCATGGCTTGCCGAGCAAATCCACAAGGGACATCGTCTGGGCTGGTTTATTTCCGACAGCCTGATCCGGCTGGGACTGGTCGGAACCGTGATTGGATTTATCATCATGCTGGGGTCGGTCTACGATCTGGAGGGCGACGATGTCTCAGTTCTACAGGACCTGATGTCCAGCATGGGAGGCGGTATGCAGGTTGCCCTGTACACGACACTGACTGGAATCAGCCTGTCTCTGGTGCTCGGGATTTATTGCAAATATCTTGATTCAGGTGCGGATGAACTGGTGTCCCGAGTAATTCAGCATACCGTTCGTTCGCGAAGGGAGGGCAGCAAGTTTGGGCAGTCTGTATCTGAAGCACCCTAAACGCAGCTCTCAGGTCGATCCGTTTATCGATCTGTTGTTTAACTGCCTGCTTGGGTTTGTGTTCCTGTTTCTGGTTGCATTGCTTTATATCAATCCGGAATCCAAACAGGCCAATATCGAGAAGAAAGCTGAATACATCATTTCGGCGACCTGGCCTGAATTGCTCAAGGACGATATTGATCTTTGGGTCAAGGGGCCAGATGAACAAATCGTATCCTATCTAAAGCGTGATGCCGGATGGCTGCACCTGGATCGTGATGACCGCGGTGTTGTCAATGATACCATCGTGATTAACGGCCAGGAACTGGTGAATCCGATCAATCAGGAGATCGTGACCATTAGAAAGAAACAATACGGTGAGTACATCGTCAATTTGTTTTTTTACGACTCGGATCCCAATTCCGGGAGCAATTCCAGCTCCGGTCAGAAAACAGCAGTACCTGTGGAGGTCAGGATTGACCGGGTCAATCCGACATTGGAGCGAATTTTTGTCGAGAATGTAGTCATGCGCGGTGTGGACCATGAACAGACCGTGATTCGGTTTACAGTGAGGCCAGACGGTCAGCCTGAGATTTTCAATGATCTACCGGCTATCTTGACTCCCTACAAACTTGATCATATCCCCCTATGGCCAAATTGACGGTCAGCCTGATATACCTTGTGCCACTTGTGATCATTGCCTCCAGTTGGGCACAGGGCCGGATGACTCCGGCTATTCGAATTGGGGTCTTGATATTGTTGCCGGTTTGCTATCTGATGCACTGGCATTTGCTGGAACGCATGAGTGGCTGGCCAACCGACCTACAGATACCTGGTCAATTCGAATTGGTGGCAGCCAATGTGGTTGAACCGAATAAATCCATCAATCGGGATGGTGCCATTTACTTGTGGATACGGACTCGCCTGGGAGCGCCTCCTCGATCGTTTGAACTGGAGTATTCAAGGGAACTGCATGCCAAGATTGTCGAGGCACAACGCCGCCTTGATGAAGGTATCAGACAGTATGGTGATACTTCGTCTGGCCGTGAGTCCAGTGATGAAGGGACATCCGGAAAAGGGGGGCTGATGCTGGAACTCCGGGATTTAACTGAGCGCCAGCTCCCGGCAAAGACACTCTGAAGGAGAACGAATTGCCATTATTCCATTGCCGCCTCTAAATAATCTAGTACAGAGTAACATTTTAGTATTGACATTATAGCCGGTTCTGACTATGGCAG
>VXPI01000265.1:77-8173 GCA_009839585.1 Gammaproteobacteria bacterium | reverse complement strand
GAGAAATACCGGGACCGTGAAGAGCCGGTTCACCTGATTGGCATGGTGTTTGGGCAGAAAGAACGAAATTTAGCGGGCATTCGTGCTGAAACGCTGTGACGACATGTCAAACATGGATTTCCAGGATGAGGGAAGGCCATTCCATGAATTCACCCGGTCATGGCGACGGAATGCCCGCTGTACTGCCGGCCGGGCCTGAAAACTTCCCTGTCCCGGAAAGGCTCCCATTGCGATGACCACCCGGTGCCGGTCAGGTATGGCAAGTCGTGTTGGGAAGTCTATCCGGGCTGACTGAAGCAGCCATGACCAATAATTCCAGAACGACAGTGTGCATAGTACTATCAACATACCATACCTTACTCGGCGTCATCCGCCGACTTCACCAGTGGTGGTTTTCAGTCTCCTGTAGGCCCTGATGCTTCGTACGCCCCGCGGCAACTCGACCATTCCCAGCCACGGCAGTCTGTTGCCGCGCAAGGGCTGTCTTCCGGTCGGCAGGAATCCGGCCAGTTTGCCGACCTGATCCGCATGTTCGCGAACGATCAGGTCATGTGGCGCTGGCGATGAAAGTGTCCGGTACAGCATGCTGATGAGCAGAATCTGGCAGATCTCGATCTCTTCGGGGTCAACTATGCGGCTGGCCAGTTCATCCGGATCGCTCTTCGCAAGCATCTGCAACCCGAATACGCGCCATGCAGTGATCGCATCGAAGGACAGCACTGGGGCAGATCGACCACATCTCACACTGGTGCCTGTCGATCTTCGTGCCACTCCTGATATCCCGAAAGTACTCTTCAATGCGCCAGCACGCCTCGTACCACCGGCAGATTCGAAGCGCATTTGCGGCATCCGCCCCGCCTTCGCTGCACAGCAACAGCCAGTTCAGGGGCTTGTTCACCCCGCCGGCGGATGATCTTCCCGGGCCGATACCGCAATCAGCGGCAGACTGTCCCGACCCTTGCCCGGCGGGTAGACCATTTCATCACTCCATGGCGGAATTGGGGGCGACTGGTATCCAATATCTCTTCGAAAAGACACATCTTTTCTGGTAGCAAATAATGCCGAATAAGCGCGAGTAGTTGCCATTACCATTTTACCATTGTGCCTTGATTTCAGCCCCGACCCCATGCTGCGACTTCTGGTCATGGCTCTCGGTTCTGGTAGCAGTAATGCCGAAAGAAACATGCGCGTCACTCCTCCTCTCCGGTGTGATGTACCAGCCAGTAGTCCACTCCCGCCCAGACTGGGAAAATCCGAGCCCGAATTTGGGCCCGCCAATGTAGCGTCCGCCGAACGCAGGACGTCCATAGGAAGCTTCAAGGGTCCATTGTTGTTCCTGTCCCTGCTCTCCGGACCCAATATCTTCTGCCAAAGGACCAGCACTGAAAAGCGATTCGATTCCACCGGACGGCTCACCACGCTCCTGCCGGAGGGAAAGCGACAAGCCACTCTCCGTCTCTGGCATTGGATCCCATTCAAGTGAGACAGAATATCCCTGATTGCGAAAACTGTCTTCCTCGTGGTGAACCAGTCCTCGAGCCCCGACCATGAGTTCAAGTCCCCGGACTGTATCCTTCCATTCAACGTTTGCACCTAGTTCGATCCCCCAACCGGTTTCTGCATCTCCTCCATCATAGCGAATACCGGTCTCCAGTTTCGATGCGAGGTTTGTGCCGTCTGCCAACCATTTATTCCAGTATCCTTCCAGCCCGGTACGCAACCGAGTCACACTGGATTCTGTTGCTACGATACCCGTTGCCCGCCTTGATGCTGTTCGCGTCCACAGGATGTCTGATTTCCCAGACAGGCCAAATCCACCGCCAGCCGGAGTCCGGACAATTTCTCCGGAAACACCTGCCGCTACCATGCCCCAATCGATATCCGCCCCGATGGCCGAATGGCTGGCAGGAGAAAGTGTGAGTTCTCCTTGACCTAAACCTAAAACACCCCATGCCGTGCGTCCCTCTCTCATATTCTGGAGAGCATAGAGAGAGAGCGAAACCAAAGAGGCTTCCACCTTGTCAGCCACATCGCTTTCCTCACTATCATTCATTCGGGAAGTATAGCTGCCCTCGGCTTCCGTCAACCCCAGAGCCATGCCAAGGAGACGTCCCCCATGGGCAATATCTGATCCAATAATCCCTGTCGTTACCTTCCCATCCAGATCGATACCCTCTCCGGAACCTTCGAATTCCATATCTGTGCCCCTTCCCCACATTGTGCGAGTCCTACCCAGATTATCTGCTTCGCCGACCAGGGTGAAGTTGCTCTGTATCAGCATTTCCCGAGGCGTTGTTTCTTTCTCATCTTCGGTATCGAGACTGTCTTCATAGTTACCATAGGGAAATCCGGTTCTGTGATCGTACGAATTCCCACCCGTCTCCGCCTCGACACCCCTGCCTGATAATGGTGCTCCGGCCAACGAACCCGACAAGCCCGGCTCCCGAGCACTTTCCTGGCGGCTGGTAATCATCTCTACCACCTGTTCTGCCACCGTGCGACCGAAACGTGCGAGCCACGCTTTCGGCATCGGATCCGTGTTGACGATTGTCCCCGTCGCATCAGCTCGATCAATCACTGCACCCGTCGGCGAAGAAAGTCCCAGAAACAATGTCTCTCTACCTTCATCGACATTGTCATCAAATACCATAATGCTCACTGTCTTCTCCGCTTCTCCCGGAGAAAAGCGGAGAGTCCCAGATACCGACTGGTAATCTTCTCCCGCTGTAGCGGTGCCATCTCTGCTTTCATAATTCACCGAAACTTCTTCGGTTGTCGAACCGCTTAGGCTCACCACGAATTCGAGTGATGCCTGATGTGCCTCCTGGACCTCTGCATCGGCTACCCTCAGGGATACCAAAGGAGATGTCTGCTCGATATATTCTTCGGGAAGATTCGCATCACCGAGTAGTGCCCGGCCGACCCGGATCACTTCGGCTCGTTTATCTGCATCAAGCGTCAGCCACTCGGCGCACCATGGACTTGATGCATCCGGCATATTGCCGTCCCCAACTGATATCCGGCGCAATCGGCAGTCAAGCGTTCGCCACCACGCCGACAGACTTTCGTGTCCGCCACCTCCGACGAGTGCAATGGCATTGGACGTGACCCTTGCACGCAATTCATCCTCCAGCATCGCATACTCGTGCGAGACCCATGCCAGAAGCCGCTCATTCTCTGTTTTCTGCACCTTGCCGTAAATCGCCCGCAAACGTGCTTCACGCTCCAGTACTGCCCACCAGCGTGTCGCATTCTCTACAATGTCTGCCTGACTATCCACGATCGTGACCCTAACCGAGTTCGAGCGACCAGATTCAAGCCCCTCCGGCAAAGTACCCAGCGTTACCGTGAATGTCTCATTGTCCTCATCGCCATCGTTTATCGTCCCTATGGTATTTCTGCCCATCGTGCGGCGTGCCTCGATGACGACATCGAGTCCTGTCTCCGGCAAGTAGTCCCCATACTCTGCGCTCCCTGGAGTCAGTATCACCGGAATCGTCACCTTTTCTTCGACTGGAGCAGAGAGTGTGACCTTCACGGCCACCAGACCGCCTTCGAGAGGAAATGCGGGTTCCACTTCAATATCCACTGCCACCTCGTCGTCGGTCACTACCACCTCAACATCCGGAACGCTTGATACTCCGGGATAGCCTCCCACCTCATGGCGGATAACGACCCGCTCGTCCCTGGGGTCTTCATCATCAACCGGCGTTACCGTCACGGGTTGCGGTTGCAGCCAGTTGTTCGAGTCGAAGAGTAGTACCGACGGGGAAACCGTGACTGCACCCTCGTCTTCCGAAATCACCTGCACGGTCACCTGCTGCCCCGGGTCGGTGCTGAGTTCCACCGTGTAGATTCCCATCTCTCCGTTCTCGGCCACCGCCACAGTAGCCGTGGAAACGATCACTCCAGGCGATGCAGGCGTATCGGCATCGTTCACCACCACCTCAGCCGCATCCTGCGGAGCAAGCGCTACCTGATATCCTGTCCCATCGAGCAAGGTAGCCGTCACTTTCCCGCCGGGGCCTTCCACCGTGTCGATACGGGTTGCAACGCTAAAGTCTACGGTCGCCGTATCGCGGGGGATTTCCAGCGTACGGGGTCCAGGTTCGGACTCTTCCAGATAGCCTCCTTCCTGACCGATTTCCATATGTACTGCCATATCCACAGCTGGTACCGGGGTCACCCTGACCGTAAATACCGCAGGCTCACCTTCCGAAATACCCGGTCCGCCGGCAATGGATATGGTTGGTTCCCCATCGTCATCTACCACCCTGATTTTCGCACTTGCATCTGACGGGTCAATGTCATAACTCTCGCCCGGCAATAGCGTTACCGTCACAGCACCATCCTGCTCGTCTTCATCATCATTCTGTGTTGAGATTCGGAATACTTCCTCCAAACGGCCAGCGGGAAGAATTATCTGCCAGGTGCCCGTATCGTCAGGAGCAACGAAGTTCCCGGTCTGTCCCACAGTCATAATCACATCTATGTCCCGATCAGGAACCATGTCTGCCTGCACCACGAATTCTGCGACTTCTCCCTCGGTAACCGTATCACCATTCCTGCGGGTGACCCGTAGCGTTAGCCAATCGTCATCATCGATATCGACTGTGGCTGTTTTCACGACACCGAGTGCCGCATATGTAGCGGCCTTCAATGCTATCGAGAACCTCTCTCCTGAATCGACTACATCGTCAGCCAGAATGGAGACTGATATCATGTGTCTTGTATCACCCTTCTGGAATGTGAGAGTACCACTGTCTACCCTGTAGTCGATGCCAGGCTCGGCCGTGCCTCCGCCCGTAGCCCACTCTACCGTCGCCGGTACTTCCGTCTCACCCTGTTTCGTCACCTCCAGAGAGAGGTTGCCAGCACTCTCGGACACTTTGTAGAGAGGTTCCGAGAACGAAAACAGGGGCATGTCCTCGTCGTCGTTGATAGTTCCCACTGCAGAATCCGCACCTGCAATGACGGCAAAATCGGGATGATTGGTACCCGTCAGGCGTACGGTGAAATAGTGGTCTGACTCGTAGATGTCATCATTCGTGGTGTCAATATGCAGGATTCCAGTTTTTGCGCCCGATACTATCGTTAGGGAGCCGCTTGCGGCTATGTAATCGGTACCTGCCATGGCACGCTGATATGCGGCATCACTGCTTATACCCCGTCCGTCAGATGTTTCGTAGTCGATGACCAGACCGCCAGCAGGTGCAGGCTCGGGCAATACCACCCTGAACTCCAACCTGTCGCCTTCCAATGCTGTTGCCGCTTCCACCGTGACCGGTACCGCATCCGTCAGAGTGACCATGGCTGGAATCACGTCTACGCCATCCGAGCTATCTGAAGTAATACCGGTAATCTGTATTGTCTCGTCTGGTTCCTGTTCATTATTCTTGACAGGAGCAAGTGTAAAAGTACCGGCGCCCGACGTCTTGCCCGCGCCGATGACAATAGAAAAATCGTTGACGGAAGCATAATCTACCACCTTGGTCGCAGTACTACCCTGGCCACCGACCTTCACCGTAACCGTCTTCACGCTGGAAAAGGTGGTGCCCCCGGTCACCCTGGCGGTTACTGTGACAGTAGGATTGGGATTGGCATTTTCCGCCACTGCAGCCGGACTTGCCGACAACGAGATTCCCGGGGCCGCATCATCATCTTCGATCGTCAGCGTCACCGCCGCTGGATCAGCCACCCCGTTTCCACCACTCGCCGTGCCCTGTACCGACACCTCCACCGTATCCGCACCATCCACGACATCGTCAATAGCGGTTACCGTCACTGTGCCGTTACTTACAGTCTGTCCTGCGCTGATAGTCAGTTTAACGTTATCTCCGAGAACTGCCGGTACTCCGTCTGGCAGTGACACCGTGATCTCCGTATCCGCATCCGATGCATGATCCAGTTCCGCAGTCACCGTGCTCATATTGTCAGTCCCGCCTTCGTCAATCGTCAGAGGATCCAAATTCAGTGTAGCAATCGGCAACGATTCATCATCGGTCACCGTCACTGTCACGCTGAAGTTCTCGGTACTGCCGTAACCGCCTCCGCTCACGTCATGCGACAGCGTCGCCGTACGCGAGCCTCCGGTGTTGTCGATATTGTCGTCAACGGTGGTGACCGTCACCTTCTGCGCGGTGTTCCAGTTCCCGGCCGTGAAGGTCAGCATCTTTGGATCCGCTGTCGCGATGCCTGTAACATCGTTCACCGCTACTGTCACGTCAGAAGTCGGCTCGCTGTCCAGCACCACCGTGTAACTACCCTTGTTCTCTTCCGAAAGACCCGTATCCGGATTGTCTGCTTCGGCCAGCGTTAGCGTTAACCTTGAAACGGTCACTCCGGGCGGTATTGCGGTGGTGGCCGTGGCGCTCGCCGACCAGGCGCCGTCGCCCTCGTCGTTGACCGCCCGCACCTGCACCTCGTAGCCCGTGCCCGAGGACAGTCCGCTGAGCGACGAGGCCAGACCGGACACGCCCTGCGGACCGCTGCTCCAGGCGCCTTCGCCGGTGCGGTACTGCAGGTCGTAGCCGCTGATCGCCGGCTTGCCCGCGTTGCCCGGGGCGACCCAGGTCACGGCAATGCTGGTGGTGCCGGCCGTCAGCCCCGGCGCCGCCGGCGCCGCCGGCGGCTCGTCCACGTCGGTCACGTTGATGGTCACCGAGGTCTCGGCGCTGGCGGCGCCGTCCGAAGCCGACACGGTCACCGAGTAGGTTGACTTGTCCTCGTGGTCAAGCGCCGACTTGGTCTTGATCTGCCCGCTGGCGGCATCGATGTCGAAGTCCGCCACATCGGTGCCGCCCAGGGTGTACGTCACATCCTGGTCTTCGGCATCCGTGGCCGACACCGCCGCACCCACGTTGCCGGCCGGCGCCGTGTTCTCCGCCACCGACAGGGTCGGCGCCGGACTGACGAACGCCGGCGCATCGTTGACCGCGTCCACGTCGATGGTCATGGTGTAGGCCGCGGAGCTGTCCGAGTTGCCGTCATTGACCTTGAACCCGAAGGTCGCATAGCCATCCCCGTTCTCATCCTTCTCCGGGGCGAACACCAGCTTGCCCGCGGCAATGTCCGCCGCCGTGACCGCCTGGCCCAGGGTCACGTCCGTGCCGTCGAGCGCCAGCGCCCCGGCAGTCTCCAGGGTCGTGACCTTCACGCTGGCCAGCGCGTCACCGTCGTCGTCGGCAAACCCGAAGTCCGCCGCCGTGAACGTGTACGGATCGTCCTCGTCCGTATCCACCGTGTTGTCCGCACCCGTCGGCGGCGTGTTGCCGGTGGTGGCCGTGGCGCTCGCCGACCAGGCGCCGTCGCCCTCGTCGTTGACCGCCCGCACCTGCACCTCGTAGCCCGTGCCCGAGGACAGTCCGCTGAGCGACGAGGCCAGACCGGACACGCCCTGCGGACCGCTGCTCCAGGCGCCTTCGCCGGTGCGGTACTGCAGGTCGTAGCCGCTGATCGCCGGCTTGCCCGCGTTGCCCGGGGCGACCCAGGTCACGGCAATGCTGGTGGTGCCGGCCGTCAGCCCCGGCGCCGCCGGCGCCGCCGGCGGCTCGTCCACGTCGGTCACGTTGATGGTCACCGAGGTCTCGGCGCTGGCGGCGCCGTCCGAAGCCGACACGGTCACCGAGTAGGTTGACTTGTCCTCGTGGTCAAGCGCCGACTTGGTCTTGATCTGCCCGCTGGCGGCATCGATGTCGAAGTCCGCCACATCGGTGCCGCCCAGGGTGTACGTCACATCCTGGTCTTCGGCATCCGTGGCCGACACCGCCGCACCCACGTTGCCGGCCGGCGCCGTGTTCTCCGCCACCGACAGGGTCGGCGCCGGACTGACGAACGCCGGCGCATCGTTGACCGCGTCCACGTCGATGGTCATGGTGTAGGCCGCGGAGCTGTCCGAGTTGCCGTCATTGACCTTGAACCCGAAGGTCGCATAGCCATCCCCGTTCTCATCCTTCTCCGGGGCGAACACCAGCTTGCCCGCGGCAATGTCCGCCGCCGTGACCGCCTGGCCCAGGGTCACGTCCGTGCCGTCGAGCGCCAGCGCCCCGGCAGTCTCCAGGGTCGTGACCTTCACGCTGGCCAGCGCGTCACCGTCG
>VXPI01000265.1:0-67 GCA_009839585.1 Gammaproteobacteria bacterium | reverse complement strand
CGCCCCGGCAGTCTCCAGGGTCGTGACCTTCACGCTGGCCAGCGCGTCACCGTCGACGTCGGCAAAC
>VXPI01000324.1 GCA_009839585.1 Gammaproteobacteria bacterium | reverse complement strand
AGGGTCCATATATCCCCAATGAAAATACTGGCTGGTGTACCCAACTGGATGTTTGCGGCCAAACCACTTGATAGCCACATTGCGCTTGCCACACCGAACGACAATCCGGTCAATGTTTTCGGGTGGCAGGTTCAGGTGGAACTGGATGGAACTTCCCACAAATTCTTCGCGAGGGTCTCGAGGTGGAACCACAATGTCTGGAACCTGATTCAATCTTGATTCCAGCCAGCGATAGCGTTCGTTCCATATTCTCGCCCGTTCTGGAATCTGATTGAGCTGGTCACGAAGGAGGCAGGCGGAAAGATTCGACATGCGCATACTGTAATTCGGAATTTGCTGTTTCCAACTCTCAAACACATCGACGGAAGGCATGCTCCGGTGTTGCCCATAAAACATGTATGATCCCGAGTAGAGAATCGCCTTGGTTGCCATGTCTGCATCATCGGTAACGAGTATTCCTCCTTCCCCCGAATTGATGTGTTTGTAGGTCTGGGAGCTGAAACAGCCAAGTTGTCCAAAGCGGCCGGTGAATTGACCATCCCATTTGGCGCCCATGGTATGTGCACAATCCTCAATCAGTAACAGTCTCGACTGTTCACAAATTCGCATCACCTCCTGCATGTTGGCAATATGCCCACGCATGTGGGTCAAGAGCAGTGCTTTCGCCTGGTTTTCGGATGCAAGTCGTTCAAGGTTTTCCAGATTGATTAGGAAGTCATCACATGTCTCAACTGGTACCGGTTTTGCGCCCACGTGATCAATTGCGCCGGGAACCGGAGCGAGATTGAAGGCGTTGACTAGTACGTTATCACCCGGCCCAATATTCGCCACCTTGAGAGCCAGGAACAAGGCAGCCCCACCTGAATTGACTGCCACTGCGTATTTTGAGCCGAGGCAGGAAGCAAATTCTTCCTCAAACAGAGACACATGGGGCTCGGACTCGGCAAATTCGCCATAGCGGTGTAACCGACCCGTCCGCATCAGGGAAACGGCTTTATCAATCGTCTTCTCCGGTATTGGGCCGGGATCGCTCAAATCAATATCCAGTACTGCTTTCGTTCGGACTGTTTTCATATCTGTGCAAGGAGGATTTGCCAATGGGACATGTGGCTATCCAGCAATGGGTTTCAACGTTGTTTTTCACAATGATCCAGAGATCATGTTCCAGATCACCCCTGCCGCAACTGGCCAAAAGGTGCCAGATTGTGTCGTACGGTTTCAGTCCTTTTGCGCGACAAATGAGCCGGCGTACCGGTTGGCAGCGTCATGGACAACTCCGCCAACATAGCCAGTCGGGTCACCCTCGTCACTCGCGTACCAGTTCGTATTCACAACGTTGCTCGAGCATTTCACGGAGTTACATCGCATGTCGTAGGAAAAGTCGCCGAAATCATCATCAGGAAAATCATGTTCATGCCATTTTGCACTACCCGAACCATCCTGGTAGTGAGCCTCGAAGTTGTTGACCCGGAGATTCAGGTTGCCACTGGAAAAAGTGTAGCGAAGGTTCGCATCTGCCCGTAACAATGCTCCCAGGAATCTTGGGGTGAGATCAACCCCAAGAAAATTGTCCTGTCCACTCCATGTTGCATTCCCGGTCAGAACAACGCCAGTTGAAGCACGGCCATTCACCCAGCCTGTTCCGGTTATGTTGTCCACTATATTCAGATTACCGCCATGTATTCTTCCAGGGGCGGTTTGTCCGCTGACTTCAAACTCATGGTCAATCCAGACGCCCCAACTGTCGATAAACATCGATTCGCCTGTTTTCGCTACTTCGTAGCGATCAACATTTGAGTCATTCCAGGCTGCATTCGGTATATGACGGACATCTTCTTCCGTCACGTTGTATCGTACACTTCGGCCCTCTAGATGATCATAGCTCATAAGGCTTCCGGAACCGGCTGGTGCATGACACGGAACTGGACTGTCACCGCAACCTTCGGTATTACCGCCTGAATTTGTGTAGCCGAACTGGTGCCCCGATTCATGAGAAATGACAAAGAACAGTTCCTGCGTGGCCTGGAGAGTCAGGGTGTCGTTTCCAGTTGAAAGCAGTCGGTAGTTGTGTGTAATCCATTCCGTTGTCAACACGATACTGTTTCCATCAAAGTATGCGACAGCGATAGTATCGGTATCGTGGCGAGTGAGGCTGTCATCAGGACCGTCTCCGACTATCAGGAACAGCTCACCGGGATGGTAATTCAAGTGTCGGGTCCATTGGGTATATGCCAGGTTGGTCATTTTCCAAATCAAGAAGGATACAGTCTCGAGTCTTGTACGGGCACCGGAGTCATCTGCGTACCTCAGTGATGGTTCCAGAATGTAGGACAAGTCACGATCAAACTGAATGCGTGGAAGCGCCCCACCACCGATATTCGGGCGGGTAACCTGCAGTCCGTCCAGCCCGCTCACCGGCAGGTCGATTTGCGGACTTGCATACCATGCCAGATCGCTATTGGATTCCTGTATAGGCTGGCCCGCTAATCGTGCAAGTTCCGAAGTGCCAGGGGATTCATTTGCGGGTGGGTCCATCGAACCCGGTTGCTGAATCATTCCGTTACCACCACCCGTTCCACCGCCGCCGCAACCTATAAGTGAAAGAGTCGCAATGGCAGCGGCTAGGACAAGGGCGTTCTTCTGGTGCATGGGGTTTACTCGTGTGCGTTTGATTAAGGCCGGTTATCCAGCTGTAGTCCAGGTTGAATCTCTACCCTGATTGAAAGTGATTGATGGGTGTATGTCTAAATGCAGGCAGATTTTCAATTATAGTGCAGGCAATGATTTGTGAACAGTGAGAGTGAGAAGCGGGCCTTGCGCAATTGTAGAAGTATCGGCAGTCGGCGAGTGCGTGTCCAGCCTCGCGGACACTGAGTTCTCCGGCATACTGGCTCCGGAACTCGACTCTGGCGCTGTCGTTGGCCCGCTCGACGACACCGTTCAGCCAGGGGCTCCTGGGAGCAGGACAAACAGCGGGATACCCAGGGCCTGGCAGGCCTCTTCAAACCCGGCACGGAACTCGCTGCCGCCATCGACTTTGAAGAAGAATTTGCCCAATGGGACATGCGGTTATCGAGCAATGGATTTTGTGACTTGCCGGAAACAAAATCCCGGATACACGCGTTTATGCTGTTATCGATTCATGATAATGACTTTTCTCTTTAAGGGGGCAGGTTGCCAAATATTATGCATCTACACCTTGGCAATTATTTTAACGTGATAGCCATTTTGAGGCCCGGCAATGATGCCAAAAAGCATGCAACGGACCAGATGTTGTTTTTCGCAACACGCTATAGGCTATGTTTCAGCTTTCCAGCGGAGAATGATATCGGTACCGACATTGGACCCTGTCATAACTCACGAATCGTCAGTCTCTGAAATAATTTCAGAGATAACGGCAGTCGGAACCAGAAAAAATGAACCATGGCTGTCTTCCTTGATTCTGCTTTATTGGTCTTGTATCGATTAGACCCGACAGGAGACTCATCTTCGTAGAGCGGGTCCTTAGCTTGTATTTCTCTTAAACTGGACAGGGCTCGGGCTTGCCTTGAGATATCTTGTAGTATATATTTTTAATATATATCAAATGGAAGACAACAATGCCCAAAACAGCAATTGCAAAAGTGTTCATGACGGGTCGGTCGCAAGCAGTCCGGTTGCCAAAAGCATTCCGGTTCAAGACTGGAGAGGTCCGAATTCGGGCTGAAGGATCCCGGGTAATTCTGGAACCAATCCCAATGGACTGGGATTGGCTACATGATCTTCATGCCATGGGACCGCTTGATGATGATGCTGTTCTCTCCGCAAAAGAAGATTTTCCGATTCAAGAGCGCGAGGAACTGGATGTGTTCAAGTGAAATTTCTGCTTGATACCAATACGGTGATACACATTATTGCCGGTCACCGCGGCTTGATTTCCCACTTGTCTAGTCATGTCCCGAGCGATTTTGCGATTTCGTCGGTTGTTATGTTTGAATTGTATTTCGGGGCTTTCAACAGTAAAAGAATCTCGGAAAATCTGGCTCGTATTGATGCACTGCAGATCGAGATTTTAAGTCTGTCCGCCATTGATGCAAAGGTTGCGGGATCAATCCGCGCAGACCTCAAGTCCAAGGGAACGCCCATCGGGGCTTATGACTTGCTAATCGCAGGACAGGCGGTCGCTCGATCGTTGACGTTGATTACCGGCAACGTGAAGGAGTTTCGTCGCGTGTCGAATCTGAGTTGCGAGGACTGGTTAAACTGAAACGGAAGATGACGGAATACTGGAAGTTTGACAACCGGTGCACAAGTACGCATTGGTAGGTCAAATCAGACATTAGTGATCATCCACTTCCCATTCCCATGGTACCTGCCAGCTGTCAGAATCCGTTCGCGCTACTCTCGAAGACTGGTAATCAACCGAGTGACAATGCCTCCCAGAACCCCTGAAACAATCGGGTTTTCAGGTAAACAGTAATCAGGTTGCGTTATTTTTGGGCAATCAGTCGAAAAGCAGGGGTGGGAAACCTTCAATAATTTTGGTTGTCCTGCCTTGAATTCATATTCTTTGGGGCTGACAGGAAATAAAGTCAGGATGATAAAATAGTCATTCTTGCGCCCCTTCGAACGACTACGCTGTCAGCTCAATTATTTTTTTAATCGCCAAAAACCGGAACTCCCATGAATTTTAAAATCAAGACAGGCAATTTATTTAAGCTTAAATCCGAATGCATGGTCGTCGGAATTTACAAGAAATCCGAGAGGGAAAAGGATGTCGAGCTGACAGCATCGGCTGCGAGAATCAATGAGGCGTCCTCGGAACAGATTTATCAAATCGTGGCCCGCGGAGATATTGATGGCAGTATTGGTTCCACCTTGCTGCTCTATGACATCCGTGGCATCTCGGCCAAACGAGTTATGGTCGTTGGCCTGGGGGTTCAGAAAGAAACATCTGTGCAGTTCTTCCGAAAGGCGGTCATGGCGGCTGTTCGATCTCTAGTAGATCGAAACCTCGCGTCTGCAGACATGGCAATTCTTGATGACGTATTGGACGAAGACAGGGCAAGTTATGCTCGGCAGATTGCTGAAGCCACCCATCAGACCACCTATCGATATTGGGAGACCAAAAGCGGTGACAAGCCTGCAATGCCCCTAATCCAGATCGGGGTTGTGGTTGATCGCAAGCACAGGGATGCCACTCAAAAAGGCATTGATCGAGGGCTGGCGATTGCCAATGCCCTGACCTACACAAAGACCCTTGCCAATTTGCCAGGCAATATCTGTACACCAACCTATCTTGCCGGCCGTGCCCGAGAGCTGACGAAGAGCCATGGTTTGAAAGTATCTGTACTTGATGAGAAAGACATGGAAAAACTCAAAATGGGTTCATTGTTGTCGGTCTCTCGCGGGAGTGTCGAACCTGCGAAATTAATCATCATGGAGTACCGGGGGGCTGGTAAAAACAAGAATCCTGTTGCCCTGATTGGCAAGGGGCTGACTTTTGATGCCGGTGGGATATCAATCAAGCCGGCATCAGCCATGGATGAAATGAAATATGACATGTGCGGTGGGGCCAGTGTGTTTGGCGCAATGATCGCGGCCAGCGAGATGAATTTGCCGCTTAACATCGTCGGTATTGTGCCGAGCAGTGAAAACCTGCCGGATGGTGCTGCAAACAAGCCGGGCGATATCGTGACCAGCATGCTGGGCAAGACGATTGAAATTCTGAACACGGATGCAGAGGGAAGGTTGATCCTGTGTGATGCCATGACTTATGCCAAGCGATACAAGCCCGAGGTTGTGGTTGATATCGCAACCTTGACCGGCGCATGTATTATTGCTCTCGGTCATCATGCAAGCGGTCTTTTCAGTAACTCTGATGAACTGGCAAATGAATTGCTGGTCGCTGGCGAGGCCGTGGATGACCGGGCCTGGCGTATGCCGGTTTGGGAAAGCTATACCAAGCAACTGAAAAGCAATTTTGCGGATCTCGCCAATATCGGTGGACGAAGCGCCGGTGCGGTGACTGCCGCGTGCTTTCTTCAGGAGTTCGCAAAAGAGTTTTCCTGGGCACATCTGGATGTCGCAGGGACAGCCTGGAGTTCAGGATCTCCGAAAGGAGCGACGGGTCGTCCGGTACCGTTACTCGTAGAGTTCCTGATTCGTCGAAGCGAAGCGGCTAGGGAAGCAGAAAAATCATAAGCAGGCAGGTAGCTAACTGTGTCTCGTGTTGATTTTTACATTCTTGACCAAGGGGGTCCGAAGGGCAAGTTGCAGTTTGCATGTCGGATCGTGCAGAAAATCCGCGACTTGAATCTCAAGGTGCTGGTCAGAACCGAGGATATGGCAAACAGCGAGACCATGGACCGGATGCTCTGGACATTCCGGCAGAACAGTTTTATTCCTCACGCAATTATTCCGGAAGGCGAGTTGTCCTGGGATGACTATCCGGTGCAGATCAGTCATGACCTTCATTGCCATGATCGGGCAGATGTCCTGGTTAACCTTAAAGACAAGGCAAGCGAGCAAAACCTGAAGTATGAGCGGGTGGTCGAACTTGTCAGTAATGATCCAGGAGACAAGGACAGCGGCCGGGCGCGGTATCGATATTATCGTGATCAGGGTATTGAGCCACTGACTCACAATATCGGGAGAGGGTATAATAGGCAATCAACATTTATTAGTTGATATCGACTATCCCTGAAATGCTAGCCGAAATAAGCAATGTCCAGACTTGATCATGTGAAACGGTTCTATGAACTTTTGAGCGAGCTTGAACAACGTTCGTCTGGGATTCACCGTTTGGCCGATTGTCACGCGCAAATGCCATGGCCAAAGCGTGGCATCTATTTTTTTATGGAAAACGGTGAAATCCGAAGGGACAGCGGATCAGGGCTACGTATCGTGCGCATCGGAACCCATGCCCTGAAAGCGGGAGCCAAGTCAACTCTTTGGGGGCGTTTAAGTCAACATAAAGGCTAGGTACAATCCGGTGGCGGCAATCATCGAGGATCTATTTTCCGATTAGTGGTGGGGACGGCCCTGATCAAAAGAGACGGACTCAGGTATCCGAGCTGGGGTTGTGGTAGCAACGCATCGTCCGAAGTTCGAGGCGATGAGAAACCACTGGAAAGGCGGGTCAGTGAGGTGATCGGAAATATGCACATTCTCTGTCTTGCCGTGGAGGATCAGCCAGGACCCGATAGCATGCGCGGATTCATCGAGAGAAATTCAATTGCCCTCCTCAGCAACCATATCAGGAATACTATAGATTCTCCATCAACTTCATGGCTGGGATATGATTGCAATCGAGAGAAAATGAGATCTTCCGGATTGTGGAATACAAGACATGTCGATGAGGAGTGCGATCCGTCATTCCTCGATTCCATGGCAGCATTAGTACATAAAACTTGAGATTAACATGATTGTCATCATACAATGCGCTGCGGGAAAGCAAGACTATGCAGGCCATATGCAGACTTCTGATGGAAGAAAAGTCATGTTCGTTGCAAATCCTCACCTGTCTCCTTCCAGTGAAAACCTGATATATGCCCGCCCTGATGATTCTGCGCCCACAGGAAAATCCTGGAGAGAGGAACTCCTTGACTATAACGGGCGTGAAGGAAATCCGCATGGATTGCTACCGGCGTGGGTACTATACAAGAATCCAACGTACAAGGAATTGGTTGACCGTATCGGTCAGGAGAGCCTCTATATCCTCTCGGCTGGGTGGGGTTTGATTCGTTCCGATTTTTTGACCCCAAAATATGACATCACATTCAGCAAGGCCGGAAATGTCGAGCCATATAAACGTCGTAGTACGAGGGATAAATATAATGACATTCGGCTACCTGACGGAATTTCCGAGCAGCCTATTGTATTCTTCGGTGGTCGTGACTACATCTCCTTGTTTTGCGAGCTCACCAATAGTGCGGCAGGTCCTAGAACCATATACTATGCTGGCAAACCCCCAGATGTTTCTGGTTGCCGACTCGAGAGCTTTGGCAAACCGTACACGAACTGGCATTATCAATGTGCCCGGAGCTTTGCTCGAGAAAGGTTCGGATAGTGCGCATCCAGATGGCAAATTCAAACTTGCTGAAGTAACAGGAATCCCATTCCACTGCACTGGACAACACTTTTTTGCCCAGACTTTAGTTTGAGAGTACTGGCCCGTTGACAAATGAAATGTGGAGGGGCCGAGTGCAACGCTGTTCATAGGTAGTGCTTGCCAGAAAAGGGGGATTGTGGTATTATTCATGAATGAAAACAACGG
>VXPI01000164.1 GCA_009839585.1 Gammaproteobacteria bacterium | reverse complement strand
CCTCGGCCAGGCATAACGAGTAGCCAAATAAAGATCAAGGGTAAATGCTCGCCCCCTGCCAGCGGCCAGGCAGGGGCGAGTAGTTACGGAAATGCTTTTGGAGCTTGTTTTGGTTGTACCTGAAGCAATTTGACAAAGACTACATTCCAGCTTCCAACTATTTTCTTTGTTCTGACAATTTTATATTGCTGAAAGAAACATCTATTTTTCGATTCATATGTAATATTATAAGCATAATTCGATATATGTAATAGGTTTTCGATTTATGCGCCTAAATTTAGAAACAGGCACTTATTTCCAGGACCGGATCGTTCCCTCTGGGACGCAACTTGCGGGCTGGACTGCACTTGTCCAGGCACTCGGTATCCGTGCGCCAGTCAAAAAGCCAGGCTGCGTGTCAGAAAACCATATCGGAGGCAGCCATCGTGAAAAGGGAGAGTTTCGCGTATTCGACAAGCGCTACTGGCCCGGGAGCCGGCTCACCGATCACCTGACCTTTGCCCTGCGACATGAAAATATCGACCTGCTCATATTAAAACGCATATTTGATACGTCACCAAAGTCAGTGTTGGAAGAGTTTGTTAGAGGCACCCCGACAGGTGTACACGCTCGGCGCATCTGGTTTTACTATGAACTTTTGACCGGGCAGACACTTGATGTGGATGATGCCCCTAATGTCACGGCTGTCGATGCCCTGGATGTCAGGGCCTACTTTACAGGCAAGGCGCAGATTTCAAAACGTCATAAGGTTAGGGACAACCTGCTCGGCAAGGGTGACTGGTGCCCTGTCATACGTAGGACAGAACTGCTTGAATCATTCACTGCAATGGGACTTGCAGAACGCGCTGCGGAAATGGTCGGCCGCACCGGCCGACATATTCTGACACGCGCTACCAGCTTCCTGCTGTTGGCCGATAACCAGGCGAGTTTTGAAATCGAAGGCGAGCGCGTACCGCGTAACCGCCTGGAACAGTGGGGCAAAGCGGTTCTCCAGGCCGGCAAAAAAGAACTTACGATGGAAGAAATTTTCCGCCTTCATAAAGTGCTGATTAAAGATATGCGTTTTGTCTTCCCGGGCCTACGCCCAGATGGCGTTTTCCTTGGCGAAAGGGATTATCGAAATGGCCCCTTGCCGGAATTTATCGGTGCCCGCCCAGAGGATCTTGAAGCATTGTGTTCAGGAATGCTGGCTGCCAACAACCGCATGCAAAGCGATAGGATTGATCCCGTTTTGCAGGCCGCAGGGACAGCTTTCGGGTTCATTCATGTCCATCCGTTCCAGGATGGGAACGGTCGTGTTCACCGTTGCCTGATTCATCATGTCCTGGCGGACCGCAAATACATACCACCAGGCATGGTATTCCCAGTGTCATCGGTCATGCTGGACAGGATCGATGACTATCGTAAAACGCTGCAGGCCCATTCCGCACCCTTGATGGACTTCATCGAATGGCATCCAACGTCCAAGCAAAATGTCGAAGTGCTCAACGATACCGCCGATTTGTACCGGTATTTTGATTGCACAATGGCGGCAGAGTTCCTCTACTCCTGTGTAGAACGAACAGTGACGCATGATCTGCCCGAAGAAATCGATTATCTCCGCAGGCATGATGGGGCCATGGCCAGAATCAGGGAGATGATCGACATGCCGGATCGATTGGCGCAAAACCTGATCCTGTTGATTCGTCAAAATGGCGGCACACTTTCGAAACGCAAACGCGAGAATAGTTTTTCTGCTCTTACAGATGATGAAGTACAGGAATTGGAAAACATTGTTCAGAATGCCTTCGAAAGCTTTGGGGATGCCAGGATTCGAGGCCGGGGAATCCCTAAATGACTGCGCAGGTTCAGGGGCATGTCATGGAATGCAATACCATGAAGAGCTGAGGGTTGTACGAATGAATCAACTGGAATTGCTGAGGTATGACTGTCTTTCGGGACAGGGTGCAGCCATGAACCATACATCCAAGGGTTCGCTTGTTGACAGGAAAACCGTCCCTAACGATTGGCAAAACTTCCACCGGGAATTCTCTTGATGATAGCACCAATTTGCGCCAGTTTTTCGTCGATACACTCGTAACCCCGATCAATGTGATAAATCCGGTCGATTGTGGTCTCGCCTTCTGCAATCAAACCCGCCAGGACCAGGCAGGCTGATGCCCTGAGATCCGTTGCCATGACCGGCGCACCATTCAGTTGTCCCACTCCCTGGATAACCGCAGTATTTCCATCAAGCTCGATATTTGCACCCATCCGTCTTAACTCATGAATATGCATGAAGCGATTCTCAAAGACAGTCTCGACTACAGTCGACATTCCATCTGCAACAGAGTTAAGCAAAACAAACTGTGCCTGCATATCGGTAGGAAACCCGGGATAAGGGGAGGTCCTGATGCCAACCGGTTGAATAGGCTCCTCTGGCGATTCCAGGGAAACCCAGTCCTCTCCGACCTCAATCGTCGCTCCGGCCTCAGCCAGCTTGCCCAATACCGCATCCATGTGATGAGGCTGTACATCCATTAGCTTGATTTTACCTCCGGACACCAGGGCAGCCAGCAAAAATGTTCCTGCCTCAATGCGGTCGGGTATTACCCGATGATGGGTGCCCCCCAATTCTTCGACACCGTCAATCACAATCTGATCCGTTCCTGCGCCCTCTATTCTTGCGCCCATTTCGTTCAAGGCACCGGCAAGATCGACTATTTCGGGTTCCCTGGCCGCATTCTCGATCACCGTGGTACCTTTGGCGAGCGTTGCAGCCATCATGAGATTTTCAGTTCCGGTAACCGAAATCATGTCCATGAATATTCTTGTTCCCTTGAGGCGCTTCGCTTTCGCCTTGATGTACCCCCCTTCAAAAATGATGTCCGTACCCATGGCCTCAAGCCCTTTGAGATGCAGGTTCACGGGACGGGACCCTATGGCACAGCCTCCCGGTAGAGATACTTCTGCTCGACCATATCGAGCCAGCAGAGGCCCAAGTACCAGGATAGATGCCCTCATGGTCTTGACCAGTCCATAGGGGGCGACTGCACTGTTCAAGGTCGAGGCATTGACTTCAATAGCCATTTTTTCATCGACCTGCAACTCAACACCCATTTGACCCAATAGTTCCATCGTGGTGGTGATGTCATTGAGATGCGGAACATTGCTGATTACCGTTGCCTCTCTTGTCAACAGGGAAGATATCATGAGAGGCAATGCAGCATTCTTTGCCCCTGAGATGCGTATCTCCCCCGTTAGAGGCTTGCCGCCAGTTGCTATTAATTTATCCATATGTACTGTTCAGGTCTGCTTTTGGTTCGCGGCACCATTTATCGACAAAGTGAGTTGGGGCAGTTGAATAACCTCACGGATTTTCTATTGCAATTCAAAGTGGATTAACGAAATTTTTACTTTTTTGGGAATGATAGAACCGATGTGGCACTTCACCGTGGAGATGTGGATTTTCCATATCGGAAAAGTACCTAGTTCTGATCAATTCAACGCCTATTTGTCAATCTGCAAATCATGCCATAATATACTCAAGAATAACGAGTGATGGATAGCAAAATGACTCGAATGGTAAACTGTAGAAAACTGGGAAAAATGGCCGAAGGGCTGGAAAAGCCAACCTGGCCAGGCGAGCTGGGACAACGCATCTTTGAAGAAATTTCCATTGAAGCCTGGCAGGACTGGCTTGGCAGGCAAACTATCTTGATCAACGAATACAAGTTAAATCCGCGGGATCAAGAGCACAAAAGGTACCTGATCCAGCAAATGGAAGCCTATCTATTCGGCGAGGGCATTGAATTGCCCGAGGCCTGGAACGAACAACAGAAATGACAGTAAAACCTGACCCATGAATATCAAAACCGACAAGCTGTCATAAAACAGTCAAGCATTCTGCAAAGGCATTTGCCAGTTAGCACAATGTCCGGGAACTGTGCACCACATAGTCAAAAAATGGTCAAGATCGCAACAACTGCTACTAAACGCAGATTGAAATACGCTGACTTGATTCCCTAATGCATAAATAGAGCAGTCCGCGGCAGGTTCGAAATCTTATGCGGCGTGAGTTTGAGCCCCGAAGCCGGAATCACCCACTGGGTGAAACTTCCGAACCTTCAAGAACCACGTCATGCCGGGCGTTGAACGTATTTCCGTGTTTTCTATTTTTGGATTAGGGTGGTTGGATAATCTTGATGTTGTTGACGATGACGATTATGATAATGTATAGTGTCATTAGATTAATACATTGATAAATAATACTCATATAAATGAATATGTTATTAGACGGTAGTTCATTTCCAAGCCACGCTGAACTGAACAAGGAACGAAAGGTGCTTGGGCGAAAAAACAAGGAAATAAAGCGTGGCAAGCATTTTTACGCTAATCATTCCTCGTTTTCCCAAACAAATACGGATTTACCGGAAGATTTTTGCAATCAGGTCTTATGCGGTGACAGCGAAGACTTGCTGAAGACATTGCCAGACAACTGCATTGATCTAGTGTTTACAAGCCCACCGTACAACTTTGGCCTTGATTATGAGGGCGGAGAAGATTCTGAAAACTGGCCTTTGTATTTTGAGAAACTCTTCCGAATTTTGGATGAGTGCGCTCGAGTACTTAAACACGGAGGTCGATTGATCGTCAATGTCCAGCCCTTGTTTTCCGACTACATTCCAAGCCATCACATAATTTCCCGGCATATGCTGGACAGTGGAATGATATGGAAAGGGGAAATACTTTGGGAAAAAAACAACTACAACTGTAAATACCGCATGGGGAAGTTGGAAAAGTCCATCCAGTCCATATCTCAAATACACCTGGGAATTTATAGAGATCTTTTGCAAGGGGTCGCTCAAAATAGATGGCCAGAGTTCTAACGCGGACATTACAGGAGAAGAGTTCAAGAAATGGGTTTATGCGAAATGGTCTATTGCTCCAGAAAGAAACATGAAAGCATTTGATCATCCTGCAATGTTCCCGGAAGAGCTGGCTCGGCGTATTTTGCTGTTATTCAGCTTTCAGGGCAATGTTGTATTAGATCCTTTTGCAGGAGTCGGAACTACTTGTCTGGTAGCCAAGAAAAATGGGCGTTTCTATTTGGGGATAGATAATTCGCAGCAATATTGCAAAACGGCACTGAAACGATTAGATGAAATTATGTTCATGTGATGGAGTTTTTAGAAGAAATCCCAACTCGCAAGGATATTATCAAGAGCTATAACCTGATAGTAGGAGGCATTGACGATAAAGCAAGTTATGGTGAGATTGAACGAGCGTATGGTGGAGTGGTTCGAGCTGCTAAAGGCAAAATGCTGGAATCAATCACTCAGCATTTGGTGAGAATTGCATGGCAGGAGCTTGGGCAGGATGATTCAAGACTGTCAATAGGGAAAATCAAGACTTACAAGATACACGTGAAGGAAGGCTATGTGAAAAGCCTTAAAGACAAGGAAGTACAAGAATATATACTGGAGAATTTGGACGACCATTATTACCGAACCCAAGTTGATGTTCATGTATTCGTGGATAACCGTTTTGTTTTGGGAATCGAATGCAAGGCTTATGCCGAAAACGCAATGCTGAAAAGAATACTGGTGGATTTCATGCTTTTGAAACATTTACACAAGAACCTTGTCTGTTGCCTAATCCAGTTGGAAAGTCAATTAGGCGGTGATTATTCAAAACCTCTTTCAAAAGTGCAGTATGGCAGTGCAAGCACTCATACATTGATGTCGTTTTTTGAAACAGTAGATTTGAACATTATTACTATATTGAAGGGAGAAAGGAAAGTAGACAGGCCTATTCACAAGCCGAATTACTTTAAGAAACTGGACGAAAATCTGCTAGATGCAACTGTTAAAAAAATGAAAAGATTGCTGTTTCCATTTTGTGATAAGCAATAGTTCGGAGCATAAGCTTGTAAGGTCTCTGGTTAGTAAACCTGCTCAAAGCCGGAAGTTCAAAAAAGCAGGAAACCCCTGCCTGAAAATTATGGGGAGAATAATATGGCGTGGTTGAATATAAACCCCAGTTTCAACTTTGGATCTAGGTCATGGCAAACCGGCGATTCATGTGGATAAATCTCTGGCAAACACGATTGCCGATGGTTTTTCTCTGTACCTTGATTCTATTAGATCACGGCAAGACATATAGAAGTGATTGGTTCAGACTTCCAGTACTCTATCCCGTTCTATCAGCATCCGTATTCGCGGACGATAAATGATACGTCTGCATTTTTCGATGATCTGTTTGATTGTCGAGACACTGATGCCAATGAAGACTTCCAATACCTCATAAATGACCAATGAACAGAGTCCGAAGTCTAATCATCACCAACAATGATGATCCTCGACCATATCGATGGAAACCCATTCTGTTGCTCTTTGCGATTGTACTTGGGTTGCTACACCTGCCAGCCGAGGCCGATTTGGTCAGGGAACAGGAAAAAATTCGAGAGCAGTATCCCAATGTAGCCCATATCAGCGCCAGTCAGCTTGAGGATATGCTCAACCATTCTCATGAGAAAATCGTGTTGTTTGATGTGCGCGAAAAATCGGAGTTCAGGGTCAGTCACATCGAGGGGGCAATCCAGATTGATCCGAATATGTCGGGACAGGAATTTCTGAATCGATATGGCGACAGCATCCAGAACCGAAAAGTGGTCTTTTACTGCTCTGTCGGATATCGATCTTCAAACATGGCGAAAACTCTCCTCAATCAGTTCCCGACACATTCTCCTGATGATCTCCTGAATCTTCGTTATGGCTTGTTTGGCTGGCACAACCAGAGCAGGGAGCTGGTCAATGGCAACTCGTCCACCGACCTGATCCACCCCTACAACTTCTGGTGGGGGCGCATGATTGAACGCCGTGAGCTGAGGAGCTACAAACCGTAATCGCACCCGGCACACAAGAGACATGCCGATGGATTCTTCGCTAGCCGCTTCGGATGTGTTCCCAGACACACGACAGTTTCTGTCGTGGAAGAAACAGAAGCTGGATGGGTATGGGTCCGAATACACAAATCCTCCCGTAAACATAGCCGATCCATTCAGGATTAGGGAAGATGAATATGCCCGCTTGATCGAACAGGTTCGAAGACGAAATTTCGTGCTGTATCGGCTAGACCCGGAATATTCCGAGTCACCGCAGGCAATCATGGCACTATGCCAGCAGTTGGGCCTGACAACGACCATCGGCAACCCCGAATCTGGACAAGATCATATCTCTTACATTTACGATCGAAGCCAGGACATCGAAAGTCCAAGTCGCTATATCCCCTATACATCCAAACCCCTGAATTGGCATACCGATGGGTATTACTACCCGGAGAACCACAAGGTTCACAGTTTCGTGATGCATTGCGCTCATCAGGCAGAGTCGGGAGGTGAAAACAGCTTGATCGATCATGAGATGCTGTATATCCAGATGCAGGAGCTTGCTCCCGAGCTTATTCAATGCCTGTGCCTGCCCGATACATTGACCATTCCAGAGAATGCCGAGCAGGGAAAAATCCTTCGTGAAACCTTCCAGGGGCCGGTTTATTCAATGGATAACAATGGCTGCCTTTACATGCGCTTTACCCAGCGCAGACACCATATCATCTGGAAACAATCCGCAAAAGTCACTCAGGCTATTACACTCCTTAACTCAATGCTTTCAAGCCCTCTGCCATGGAAGGTAACGATGCGACTGGCTAGAGGTGAAGGAATGTTATGCAATAACATCCTGCATTGCAGGCATGCCTATTCGGATTCGTATCCGAAAATACCCAAAAGACTACTGTATCGAATACGCTTTAATGAGCGAATAGTCCCGGACTATCCATAAGCCGAAACCCGTCACCGCCTGTAGAAGCTTTTCGCCAGAGTGAACATGATACACTTGATCTGGTCAAGCATTCATGAATCCATATGCTCTGGAAAGAAACAACCCGGGATCCATCCGCCCAAATGAGGGAGCAGGTACAGGATTGCGCTTTTCGCATCGCATGCCGGGAAATACCCATTGACCATGCCTGGGAACTACGCGAACAGATTCTCAATGTCCTGCCATGGCTGATTGATGAACCGCGGGCCGCAATTCACTCAATTCATTCGGCTTCTTCAGCGAATGGATGGATTCGCCCCTCGCTTGACTCGGGTGACATGATACAACTCTCTCGTCGCACCCGACTCTATCTACGATTACCCATGAACCGTATTGATGATGCACGGGCACTGATCGGAAAAGAACTCATGGTTGCAGGCTGTTCAATCCTTGTCAGTGAAGTTGTACAACAC
>VXPI01000021.1 GCA_009839585.1 Gammaproteobacteria bacterium | reverse complement strand
GTCTTCATGCACCTCAAGATCCTTGAAATACATTTCGGTTTCGGGGATGCCCCGCAAGCCCATCGAGGGCTCTCGATCCCCGATCACCAATCCACTGGATTCCTCTCTGACGACAATAAATCCACCGATCCCAAGCACTTCACCATTTTCAATTACTTTTGCGAAAACCAGATGCAGATTGGAAATTCCTCCTCCGGTTATCCAGTGTTTTTTGCCATTGATAATATAGCAGTCACCCTGTTTAACGGCCTTGGTGGTCATTTGAGTTGCTGCACTGCCGGCTTCCGGCTCCGTGATGCAGATTGCCGGTTTATCGCCTGTCAGTACCAGCCGTGCGGCAAGCTGTTTCTGTGCCTCACTCCCATATTTCATAATGGCGCCGATCGCACCCATGTTCCCTTCAACCACAATACGTGCAGTTACACCGCAGACTTTGGCAACTTCTTCAACCACCAGTACAGCATCAAGGTAGCTGGCCCCCTTTCCACCGTATTCTTCAGGTATCGTCATGCCCATGAAGCCCTGTTTGACCAGAGCATCGACATTGTCCCATGGATATGCTTCGCTCCGATCAACTTCCATGGCCCGGCCCTTGAAAAATTTCATTGCAAGAGCCTGGGCCTGTTCGCGCAAGCTGCGTTGTTGCGGGTGGGGAGATGTCATCAATATCCCTGCTATATTTGAGTGAGGAAATTCACTTTGTGAATAATGCGGATATTGTATTAAGCGGACTCAGTATGCAACACATTTTCTGGGCTATTGGCTGGAAGGATGGACATGGCACGTTTTCTCTGGTTCACCCTTGGCCCGTCGAGAGGGTTAGCCATCGCTATCGCCAACTTCAATCGGGGTCGCGCCTGGTTCTACCTACAAACCGTTCCGGCACCTCAACCTGAGGGTGCTATCGACCGACTTTCATTCGGCAACTGCCAAATTGTCCGGATTTGTCCATCAACCAGGTCGATCTTGCAGCTTCTGGGTCAGGCCTCCCAGCATTTTGAGACAGGAGTCCATTTGCTCTATGGTCACATATTCGTCCGGTTTGTGTGCTTGATCGATTGAGCCTGGACCGCAAACAGCAACATTCATGCCCATGGACTGATAAATTCCGGCTTCCGTACCAAACGAGACGAGGTCTGACTCGTTTGAACCCGTTAACTCGGCAAGAATGTCCTTCGCCTCGTTTTGTTCGGCAGGTTCAAAATCCTCAATTTCTGAAACGATTTCGAGATCAATGCGGGCCTGTGGACACACTGAGCGCATTTTCGGCAACAGGTTTTGGTTACAAAACTGTTGCAGTCTGGACTTCACAAAATCAGCATCTTCCTCGCATACCGGCCGCATTTCCCATTCGACGCTGGCTTGTTCGGGAATGACATTTCGGGCAATCCCGCCATTGAATCGACCTGTGTTGATGGTTGTCCATGGGGGATTATAAAGACTGTCTTTGGGCGCACGTTTTTCTAGCTGTTTCTTGATGTTCACCAGCTCGTGAACATATTGTGCGGCATATTCAACCGCATTGACCCCCGTGTCCGGCAATGAGCCATGACCCCCCTGGCCACAAAAGTGGGCAGAATATTCATAACAGCCCTTGTGTCCATCAATCACGCGCATCGAGGTTGGCTCTCCGACTATTGCCACCCTGGGGCTGACTCCTTGCTGTTTGAGGCACTCAATCAGGGCCTTGGCTCCGAAGCAGCCCACCTCTTCGTCATAGGTAAAGGCGAAATGAATAGGACGACGTTTCGCAAGTTTTGAGAATTCAGGAGCCATGGTAACTGCTGCTGCAATGAATCCCTTCATATCACAGGTACCCCGGCCAAACAGGCGACTGTGCTCTTGCTTCATTTGAAATGGATCGGTCGTCCAGGCCTGATCCGTAACGGGTACAACATCGCTATGACCTGCCAGAACGATCCCCCCCTCCTCTCCAGGACCGATCGTTGCAAACAGGTTCGCCTTGTTTCCCGTTTCGTCATGATAAATGTGTACTCTTGCCTTTGCGTTTTCCAGCACTTCTGCCAGAAAATTGATCATGTCCAGATTACTGTTCGCCGAAACGGTCGGAAATCCAACCAGCCTGCCCAGCATATCGATGGTTCGATCAAGAGTAGTCATGGCTTGCTATTTGATGAAGATCTTACGCTCAATATCACAGAAAGTCTCAGCCGGGCCTTCGGGCCTGATCAAGATCGGCTCGGTGATTTCAATACCCCAATCGTCCATCCACAGGCCTGGCATGAAATGCAGTGTCATGCCGGGCTCCAGGATTGTCTGGTCCTCGAGCCGAAGCGAGATTGTCCTCTCGCCCCAGTCCGGAGGATAGCTGAGTCCAATACTGTATCCACAACGCCCGGTTCGGTCTATGCCCGCTTTCCTTAATTCCTGATGCAGGGCATGTGCAATATCACATGCCCGATTTCCTGCACGGGCAGTATCAATGCCTGCTTCGATTCCGTTGACAAGTGCGATCGATGCATCCACCATGTTCTGTGGTGGTTGCCCCAGAAACACGGTCCGGCAAAGAGGAGTATGATATCGCCGATAGCACCCGGCCAGCTCGAAGAACGTTGCCTCGCCGGATTTCATCGGATCACCGTTCCAGGTGAGGTGTGCAGCACTTGCATCAATCCCGGAAGGAGTCATTGGTACAATCGCCGGATAGTCACCCCATGCGCCATCAACCCCATAGACAGCGGCTCTCAGTATGTCGCCGACCAGCTCGTTTTTGGGCTTGCCGGGTTGTGCTTCATCAATCGCAGTCATGACGACTTTTTCCGCAATACTGGCTGCCCGTCGCATGAAGACGATTTCCTCGTCTGACTTGACCGCCCTTTGCCAGTTAACCAATGCCGTTGCGTCCTTGAATTCTGCATCCTGCAGGCATGAAGTCAAAACCTGATGGGCCTTCGCAGAATAGTAGTAATTCTCTATCTCTACGCCGATCCTGGATTTCCTGTATCCAAGTCGAATGAGGTGGTCCGCCAGGTCTTCCATCGGGTGATGGGTCGTTGACATGACAAAGTAGTCCGCATAAGGCAGTACGGACTCGGCATCCATCCAGACTGTCCTGTGGGCGCCATTGGCATCCATGGTGCGCCCCCACCAGATGGGATTGCCCTCCAACCCGAGAATGACCCCCTGGTGGACATAGAATGACCACCCATCGTAACCCGTTAACCAGGCTTGATTGGATGGATCGGTAATGAAGAGAACCTCGATGTCCCGGTCATTCATCGCTTGCCGGGTCAGGCGAATTCTTCGATCGTATTCGATTTTCGTGAAAGGCGGGTCAGGATTTGTCATGGGCTGTCTTGTGGATGTATGTCTTGGCGATTGCACACCGGATCAATGGGTCAATATCGGTATTGTAAGCATAAGGCCAAGGCAGTATCGGATGTTTGTACCATTTTGGACCAAACAATTGATTACAGGTTCGGAGGGGTGTCAGGCCAGGATGAATCCCAGCGCATAAGGGTCTCGTTCATCAATCATGATCCGGTTCTGGCCAGTGATTCTGGACCAGCCTGCAACGGTTGGAATGATCGCTTCAAGAGTCCCGATCCGGGTCTTTTTCGTCGCACAGCCCGTGAACAGGCTACCGATGACACTTTCATGGATGAACTTCTCTCCGATTTCCAAGTCACCGCGGGCGTTCAGTTGCGCCATTCGCGCACAGGTTCCGGTCCCGCAGGGTGAGCGATCAATTCCGCGCTCTCCATAGAACACGACGTTACGCATACTGGCCTCAGGGTGTTTTGGATGGTCAGTCCACATCACATGACTGACACCGGATATGGCTGCATCTTCAGGATGGACGAATTCCCCAATCTCGTTGGCTCGTTTGCGAACTTCGAGACTATAGCGGCGAATATCATCGACGCTTATGAAGTCCAGACCCACGTAGCCCTTTTGTGGCTCGACAATGGCGTAGAAATTACCACCAAAGCTGATATCGATCTTGAGCCGTCCGAGATCGGGAATATCCACTTCATGTCCGGAGGAATGCAGGAATGCCGGGACATTTTCAAGGGTTACTGATTCAACATGGCCCCCATCAACCTCGTAACCTGCCCTAACCGTACCGGCTGGTGTATCGAGTTTCAGCAAACCCGGCATTTTGGGCTTGACCAGACCTCTTTCAACTGCGACAGTCACAGTTCCGATTGCACCGTGTCCGCACATTGGCAAAGATCCACTCACCTCAATAAACAGGACCCCGAGGTCATGTTCTTCAGTAGTGGGCGGGTAGAGTATTGACCCGGACATTGCGTCATGCCCACGGGGTTCGTACATCAACCCGGTACGAATCCAGTCAAACTCCGATATGAAGTGTTGACGCTTCTCGCGCATGGTACTACCGTACAAGTCTGGCTGGTTGGAAGTCACCACGCGAACCGGGTTGCCGCAGGTGTGTGCATCGATACAATCAAATACTGCGTGAGCGGGCTTGGGACTGTTCATGATATTCAATTGACAATGAGTGGAAGGCTGCAGATTTTTCATACATCAGGAAACAGAAAGAATCAAGCATCCAGACGGGTTTTCTCGCTCAAAACCAGATTGTAACCCCGATGACACGAATAGCTTATTATCTGGGCGAGCGAACTCTCATGAATCGCTGGAATTGTTGATCGCCTGCAAATGGCCTTCTCCATAAATTCCATCCATGCCCTTCTTTCGAAATGTGTTTTTCTAGGTTGGAACGAAAATAACCTGTTCGTCTGTATCAACCGCAGGACAATCCTGACCGCACAAATGCGTATATCATTCAACCAATACTGAAATACAGGAAATCATACATGCCCGATAAAACGATCCTGCTAGTTGATCACCATGACAATCCGCGTGATGATCTTGCCACAATCTATCTTCAGGAAGCCGGATTCCAGCTTGAACTGTGTTGTCCATTCAAGGGGGATCCATTGCCGGATGCCAATGCAGGTTTTATTGGCGCAGTCATTTATGGAGGCGAGCCAAATGTTACCGAACTCGATCAATTTCCCTATCTTAAGGACGAACTCAAGTGGATCGGAAATGCACTTGCCGATGATCTTCCGATGGTCGGCATCTGTCTTGGTGGACAACTGATCGCTCATGTGCTTGGCGCTCATGTAGGGTATCACGATAAGGGCTTGTGCGAATTCGGGTATTACCCAATCAAGCCTACTGTCCACGGATTGTCGGTTATTCCCAGGCCCATGCATGTGGTAGAGGCTCACAAGCAGTATTTTGACTTGCCGGAAGATGCTGTATTGCTCGCCGAGGGCGAGATCTTTGAGAATCAGGCCTTTCGATATGGCAATCATGTATACGCTCTGCAATTCCATCCGGAAATCAGCGCAGATATATTCCGGCGTTGGCAGGATTCCGATTGGGCATTCTACGGCCACCCCGGTGCCCAGATCCGTGCAGAGCAGGACCAGCTTCTACCAAGTGCCGCCTCTATTCAAAGTCAGTGGTTCAAGGGGTTTCTTCAACATGTGTTTGGAGACAATGATTCAATGCCTGATCGTTATAATTGCCTTGATAAATGATTCTCCCATCCAGGCATAACATGGTCATGAAAATCCCTTTTGTTGATCTAAGGTCCCAGTATGAGCAACTGAAGCCCCAGATCAACGCACGTATTGATCAAGTGCTTGAGCACGGTGCCTATGTCATGGGTCCGGAGATCGCTGAACTCGAGTGTCAACTGTCCGAATACTGCAATGTAAAGCATGCCATCACCTGCTCCAGTGGTACGGATGCACTATTGTTGGGCCTGATGGCCTATGATGTTGGCCCAGGAGACGCAGTATTTACCACGCCGTTTACCTTCTTTGCGACTGCAGAAGCGATCGCCCTCGTAGGAGCAACACCGATATTCGTAGATATTGACCATCGAACTTTCAATATCGATCCCGAACGGCTTGAGGAGGCAATTCGCCGGGTCAATCAATCCAGAAAACTGAGGTCCCGGGGGATTTTGCCGGTCAACCTGTTTGGGCTTCCGGCGAATTATGATCAGATAGACCCATTAGCAAGGGAACATGCCCTGTTTGTTCTTGAAGACGCTGCACAGAGTTTTGGGGCAAAGCATGGTAATCAGGCTTCCTGCTCTCTGGGAGACATTTCAGCAACCAGCTTTTTTCCCGCCAAGCCACTGGGATGTTATGGAGATGGCGGCGCCGTGTTTACCAATGATGATGCGCTGGCTGAGAAAATTCTCTCTATCCGTATTCATGGAATGGGCCAGAATAAGTATGACAATGTTAGGATCGGGTTGAATGCGCGCATGGATTCAATTCAGGCAGCAGTACTGCTGGTTAAGCTTGGAATCTTTGATGATGAACTCAAGAAACGGAGGCATCTTGCCGAAGCCTATGACCAGTGTTTAAGGGATCTTGTTGAAACCCCTTTTACCCCGGACGGAATGAGTAGTTCGTGGGCCCAATTCTCCGTGCTTTCCGATCATCGTGAGATCATGATTGGAGCGCTCGCAGAACAGGGAATTCCCGTGCAAGTGTATTACCGGATTCCATGTCACTTGTCCAGAGCCCTTGGCCATCTGGGATATAAGCCGGGAGATTTTCCGGTCACGGAAGAGGTTTCATCGCGTATTTTCAGTTTGCCGATGCATCCTTATCTTGATGATGGAATTGCAGCAAGGATTAGATCAGTCCTGCAAGATGTTCTCCACGGGGTTTCGCGTACCGTTGGCTAGACCAACCAGTTGATGTGACATGACCATTTCAAACTCTTCGACAACTGGACATCCAATTCCGTGAAACAGGCACTTTTGGACAAAATCAGCGGTGGGGCGGCCGTAATCTGCGTGATTGGTCTGGGCTATGTTGGACTGCCCAGACTGATCAGCGCCATGAATAGCGGTTATCCGTGTATAGGCATTGACGCAGACTTGTCCAGAGTTGATTCCCTAAACCGCGGCGAGTCGTACATCGGCCACATTGATGTTGATGATCTGCATACGGCGATCTCCGGGGGAACCTGTCAGATCACGGATGACTTTGCAGTTGCAACTAGCGCTGATGTGGTCCTGCTTTGTGTGCCAACTCCGCTCAGCAAGTTTCGGGAGCCTGACCTGAGTTTCGTTACCGGTGCCCTTGCATCCCTGTCACCGTACTTGCATAGTGGACAATTGGTTTCTCTGGAGAGTACCACCTACCCCGGAACGACTGAGGAGTTGCTGCTACCGACAGTGAATGAGATTGGGCTGGCGGTTGGTGACGATTTCTTTCTGGTTTATTCACCTGAACGAGAGGATCCTGGCAATGTTGAGTTTTCTTCGGGTTCCATACCCAAGGTTTGCGGTGGCGTTACCGATGCCTGTCTGGAGGTCGGGGTGCATTTTTACTCGCGCATTACCCAACAAGTCGTTCCAGTCAGTTCAACCCGGGCAGCTGAAATGACCAAGATTCTGGAGAACACCTACCGAGCGGTCAACATTGCCCTGGTCAATGAATTGAAGATCGTTGCTGACAGGATGGATATCGACATCTTTGAAGTCATCCGGGCAGCGTCCACCAAGCCTTTTGGCTTCAAGGCCTTTTACCCAGGCCCGGGATTGGGAGGGCACTGCATTCCCATTGACCCATTTTATCTGACCTGGAAGGCTCGTGAATACGGACTACATACACGTTTCATTGAATTGGCCGGTGAAGTCAACACCTCCATGCCCGAGTATGTCGTGGAAAAGACGATTTATGGCCTGAATGCATTGGGCAAACCAGTCAACGGATCCAAAATACTGATTCTTGGAGTAACGTACAAGAAGAATATTGATGATCTTCGAGAGTCTCCCGGAATCGAGTTGATTCGGTCTCTCTCGGAAAAGGGGGCATCCATCAGCTACCATGATCCCCATGTTTCCGAACTGAATGATATCCCGGGGACCGGATCAAGAATGTACTCTGTTGAATGGACTGAAACGACGATCAGGCGAATGGACTGTGTGATTATTGCAACGGATCACGACCATGTGGATTATTCTCTTCTGGAGAAAGCCAGTCTGGTTATTGATTCGAGAGGTATATTTTCGCCAATAACGGATCAGTGTATGGTGATTCGTGCATAAGGATTGACTGAACAAGGCCCCACCTGGTGACAGCCTGAACTGGTTCGGCATGCCCAAAAGGAGAGTTGGCTATCATTTGCTTCACTCAACCGGGAAGCCTGACATTATCCAGGCGAATAAAATGCCCGAGACTCTGTTGCCTACTGGTTTCACAGGCTCGTCACCCGCATGACTTGCATTAGGAAGTAGTGGTGGATCCCGCGGG
>VXPI01000333.1 GCA_009839585.1 Gammaproteobacteria bacterium | reverse complement strand
CTGCAAGAAGTGGACATCCCGGATTGGCAGGGGTTGAAACACTCGGAAATTCAGGACAAGAGTCCCACTCTTCTCCAGGCTTTTCATGAAAGCCCAGGGAAGTTTGAAATATACTCGGACGGAGAATTGAGAAGGCCGCTATTCGACCTTTACCAAAGAGTATGCGGATTCATGGGTGAGCGAATATCCAGATCGAAATCTCGGATTCTGGTAGTCTCGCACCTCGGTACCAGTCAGGCCCTGATCAATGTTGCTCTGGGCCTAACCGAGAGCAACCATCATTGTATCCAGCAATCCCAGTGCGCAGTCAGTCGACTGGAGTTTCGTGCAACCGGGAACGCTGAACTGACCAGGTTAAACGATACCGGACACCTTGGTCAGCCTTTGCCAAAAATCAAGTCGCAAAAGAATGGTGTCAGGGTGATTTTTCTCGGATTTGCAGACCGGGCGAACTTGCAGGGCCTTGACTTCAGTATCCTGAATGCCGAGGAGGATTCAGTCTGGATCGAAAATGGCCTTGATGCCGAAGGATTGGCGCTACCCCTGAAACCAGCAGTATTCAGCATCGGCATAGACGGGCTGGATAAATCCCTGGCCGAACGCATAAAGCAATTGCGGATGCACGGGAATCATGTAAGTACGCTCTTGATAGCGACTCGCTCGGCATCTTTGACAAAAATTGCTGAATCTCTCTTTGGGATACCGCAGGCACTTATGGCAAGTGTGCACAATTCCACTGAATTCTCGATGGTCGTCCACGATTCAACGGAACAGGCAAGGCCGATTGTGCAATTGCTGAATAATTCTATTGCAGGCTTTCTGAAACAATAGGGTTATCTGCATGAGAAGCCCATTCTGTCCATGAACCGTCATACAGGCGATGCATTCCATAACCGGCAATCACCAGTGCCAGGTTAATTACGGCTGCGCTCACGCCAGAGCCGCAGGAAGTAACCAGTTTCCGGCCATCAATAATGCCTCGATTCTCAAAAACCTGTTTGAGATCTTCAGCTGATTTTAGTCTTCCATCTTCAAGCAGCTCGGTAAAAGGCAGTGAGAGTGCTCCGGGCATGTGCCCGCTTTCCAGTTCAGGACGTGGTTCGGGATCCGTACCCGTGAATCGTCCGGCGCTACGCGCATCAAGAATGACGGATTCACCAGTTTCAAGATTATTCAGAATGTCCTGCATGGACGCAACCTTGTTGGAATCAAGATCAACATCGAATGTACCTGAGGTGATGTCAGGCTCATGGTCGCTGGTCGGGAAACCATCAGCCAGCCATGCGGGTAGCCCTCCGGACAGCAAGCGGATCGATTTATGTCCGAAAACCTGAAACATCCACCACACTCGCGCAGCAGAGAACAGTCCCTTGCCGTCATACACAACCACTTGAGAGTCATTGGAAACTCCCAGTCTTTCGACTGCCTTGGCGAAATAATCCGGCTTGGGCAGCATATGCGGTAAATTGCTGTCGAGATCAGAGATTTTATCGATATCGAAGAATCGCGCTCCCGGAATATGCTGACTTTGAAACTCGCGTTCGGGATCCCGGTTTTCTGTCGGCAAATACCAGGAACCGTCAAGCACCACCAGACTGGAATCACCGATTCGATCTGCCAGCTCGTGAGGACTGATTAGCGGGGATTCTGTGTAGTCCATTGAACAATTCTCGAGTATGGCTATGGATGTCCAGGGTCGAATGACATCGGTTCAGCCAATCATACCGGATTGAGAAGAATTACTGTTGCTGGCTGCCTACTTGATGTCTTGGCTCAAAATGCCCAACTTGCCTCAAGTCTGTCGCCCCCTCGTTATGGCCGATCTGTCGGGATTTCTCCGTTATACCCGATGAAATGCTGTTCTGGTCGCCCTCCCTGATGGTAACGGAAATCTCGAGTTTGGCATCTCCGCCACCAATCAATACCCCTTGCGTTGGTGAAACATCGGAGTAATCACGTCCTCTTGCAAGTCGAATATGGCGATGGTCAACGATACTGTTATTGGTCGGGTCAAAGCCAATCCAGCCGATTTCCGGTAGCCAGAATTCAGTCCAGGCATGGCTGGCACCTTGCGGGCTTTGCTCGCCGGGCGCACCTTCCAGAAAAAGATAACCCGAAACATAACGGCTGGGTATGCCCCAGCTGCGTGCCAGTGCAATCATCACATGACTGTAGTCCTGACATACCCCTTCTCCAGTCTCCAGAATATGTTCTATGGACGAATCAACGCTCGTACTGTTGGGTTTGTAGGTGAATGTTTCATGCAGGGTGTTGCAGGTTTTTTGCAGGCATTGAAGCGGGTCAGGCATGGCCGACAGGCCATGCCTGTCGGCAAAGTCCGTCAATGACCGGGAAGGCTTGGTGTATTTTCCATTTGCCAGATAGTCCCAGAAAGCTGTATTATGCCGCACTCCCCGCAGACGACCCCAGGCATCCGGCGCAAGTGATTCCGGCAAGCTCGCACTGTCTGACGTGGTTACCACCGAACGACTGTGAACGGTTGTACTCATGTGACTCCGGTGGATATTGAACAGATGATAGCGATTGCCAAAGGAGTCATCGCAGGGAATTGGCATGGCCATCGGGTCGATATCAATGTCAAAAGACAGGAGTTGCTGGCTATCTTCATCCACAGGCTGCAGGTACACGGTCATCACGCTTCCAGTAGCCGGTTTGCTGTAGGTATAGAAAGAATGATGATCGACAAGAAAGTACGGCTGTGAAGACAGTGTCATGTTGGTGGAGTATCCTCTATCTCGTAAAAGAAGTAATTTTGTTCCAACTCGTGATTCAGCAGTTGGCAGGCGTGGTTGACGCTGTTAATCATGGCAAGGGTTTCCGCATCGTCCTGCCTGTTTCGATTGGGCCATTGATCTTCGAATAATGCAAGGGCACTTCGAACCTGGATTCCCGGCTTGTTTTGCTGGTCAGGGCAATCGGCAGTCAGATCAGTCAATACCTGTTGAATTATGGTCAGTGCTGAATGCGCAGAAATAGCCAGTTGCTCATCTGCGAACAGAAATTCGACAACATGGTTTGGGTTGAACTTGAATGAGTGCAGGTTCCGGAATGCACTTCGTACTTCACAGATGCCCAGCAGGGAACTCCAGTTCCACTCACGATGTGCTTCCGAGGTCGGGAACAGGTTGATATGGGATCGAAGCAAGGAAGTGATGTTGATGGCTCGCTCCTGATAAACCCCTATTCTCAAAAAGTGCCATCCATGATCCCGGTACATGGTGCTCTCGGCAACGCCGTTAAACGTTCTTACAGCCAGTGCGGCCTTGGTGAGGAAATCTTCGGGCTGGGTCTCCCAAATATCCTGCAAACGGACATCACGCATTTCAAGATATGAAGCATTAAGGCAGGTCCACATCTCATAGGTGATGTTGTTTCGGATCTGACGGGCATTCTCCCTGGCTGTTGCGAAACAGCTCAATACGGCATCGGGATTGTATGCCTCAAACACCAGATCGTCGGTTAGCGTAAATACATCAACCAGCATGTAGTTCTCGTCACCCACGTCCGGGTCGAGGTCCACGCTGACCGGGCGAGTTCCGAGTGTTGAATAAAGGCGTTTCCAGCCAACGTGAATGTCTTCGGCGGGGCGGTCCTGAATTGCCCTTAACTGATCAATGATCAGTCGACTGACAAAGCCGGCACGCTCCATGTATCGTCCTATCCAGTACAGGCCATAGGCGTTTCTTGAAAGCATGGTCTATTCTGCGACTACCCAGAAATCCTTGCCGCCGCCACCCTGACTTGAGTTTACGACCAGAGAACCTTCGGTCAGTGCCACTCGACAAAAACCACCCGGGACAATATTGATTTCCCTGGACTGCAGAATAAAGGGGCGTAAATCCACATGGCGGGGGGCTGCTCCATCCGGTGTCAGGCAGGGCATTCTGGAGAGATCCAGAGTGGGCTGGGCAATGAAATTGGCTGGGTCCTTGCGGATTTCCTGTGCATACTCATCTCGTTCTTCGGGAGTAGCATGAGGACCTACGAGCATTCCGTATCCACCGGATTCACCGACCATCTTGACCACCAGCTTGTCGAGATTATCCAGTGTGTACTCAAGGTCTTCGGGATTCCGGCAGAGATAGGTTTCAACATTCGAAAGCACTGGTTCTTCGGCCAGATAGTAACGGATCATGTCAGGCACATAGGCATAGACGCTTTTATCGTCGGCTACCCCGGTTCCGGGGGCATTGGCTATTGCCACATTGCCCAGACGAAAGGCATGAAACAGTCCCGGAACTCCCAATTGGCTGTCTGGCATGAAGGTCAGTGGATCGATATAGAGGTCATCAACCCGGCGATAGATGACATCCACGCGTTTTAAGCCGTTGGTTGTCCGCATGTAGACGAATCCATTGTGAACCAGCAGGTCCTGGCCCTGGACGATCTCAATGCCCATTTCACGCGCCAGAAACACATGCTCGTAAAATGCCGAATTGTAAACACCGGGCGTCAGTAACACCACACAGGGATTGTCGGTATTGTGTGGGGCAAGCTCATTCAGGGTTTGCCTCAACAATGCTCCGTAATGTTCAATGCTCTGCACGGAATATTGCCGAAACAGCTGGCGCAGGTTGGATTTGACAGCCTTGCGGTTGGCAAGCATGTACGATACCCCGGAGGGGACCCGAAGATTGTCTTCAAGGACTTTGAAGCCATCATTGTCCCGCACCAGATCAGTCCCGCAAATCGAGACATGTACACCTTGAGGCAGGCTGATTCCACGCATTTCCGGTCGATATTGCGAGCACCCGTAGATCATGTCAATGGGAATGACGCCATCTTTCAGGATTCTGGACTCGTTGTAAACATCATCCAGAAACAGATTGAGTGCTTTCAGTCTTTGTTTGAGTCCAGAGTCAATATGATTCCAGTCCTGAAGCTTGACAAGGCGGGGCAGGCAGTCAATGGGAATGATTCTTTCTAGCGTGTTGTTCTCGCTTGAGACTGAAAAAGTGATGCCATCACGAAGAAATGACTGTTCAACCTGGGACTGCATCTTCAACAGGTTGTCAGGCGGCATGCCGTTGAGTGCATTCCATAACCGTTCGCAATGCGGGAAGGGCCTGCCACCCGATGAGAACATCTCGTCAAAGAATTGTGCATCAACGAAATAGTGATCGAACAGTCCCTTGGCTGGCCTGTCAGCATTGTGTCCGGTTCCGTCACCCTGAATATTCATGAAGATTACGGCAATCTGAATGCCATCGCATTCTATGGGTTTGAAGTGCATGATTCAAGACTTCTAATGCACCCTATGCCAGCCGCACTTCCCGGAGCTCTCGATACGGGCAGTTCCGGCATGCCGGCAGGGTCCGGTTTCAAGCCAGGGCCGCGACAATTCGCCGGCAGGAAAGCCCCTGTTTTCGACTGGGGGAATTCGCGCGTACACCGGGCCGGGCAGCGGCCGCTGCACATGCGGAAAAAACCCCGGAAAAAACGTGCGTGCGGCGGAATCCCGGGTATAATCCTGCCCATGAGGACGGAGGCAGCCGGAGTCCGGAGCGTCGCCGCGCTGCCGCCGCATGACATGAACAGCCCGTCACGGGCGCAAGGCCACGAAAGCAGGACACGATCATGAAGCAGCGCTTTTCACTGTCGGCGACGGTCCTTTCCGGACGGTTCCGGAAGGCGGCAGCATCGCCCCCCCCCCCGATTTTCCGCGCCTCCCGGTGCGGAGCCGCGCATGAGCGGGCTGCGCCTGCTTGCGGCGCTGCTCTGCCTGCCGCTGCTGGCCGGGCTGCCGGCCGTGGCCCAGGGGCAGCCCGTGCTGTCGCTTGCCGGCCCTTCCGGCAGCGCCGCCTATGAGGGGGATTCGGGCATGCGGAGCCTGGCGTACGCGGTGCGCCTGTCGGAGCCGGTATCGCGCACCGTGCTCTGGAGGATCTGCTTCAGCAGCGGCACCGGCCTGGGGAGCGGGGTCGAGATGGCAACCCGGAACGAGGACTACCGCATCCTGGAACCCCACAGGACCACGCCCACGGACCGGGACTGCACGTCCTACCGCATGTTCCGTGCTTCCTCGCGGTCCCTCTCCCCGACTCCCGTCCGTGTCCAGGTGACCGGCGACACGAAGAAGGAGCGGGACGAGCGGATCGTTGCGACCCTGGAAACCTACGGCCAGAATCCGGGCGCCGTGCTGGGCGTTAGCGAGCACACCTACTGGATCTACAACGACGACAGCATTGACACGGACGGGGCCATTGTCATCAGTCCGGCCACGCTTTCGGTCACCGAAGGGCAGAGCGCGACATTCACCGTGAAGCTGAGCAAGGCGCCAACTCCGTTAAGCAAGGTGGTCAAGGTAAGCCTGAGCCAGACACAGGACGATTCGCCGCAGCTGGCATACTTTCCTTCCATCTCGAACCCCCGCCTGACGGTGACTCCTGCGTCACACACGTTCAGTTCCGGTAACTGGAATGAGCCCAGGACCTTCACGGTGGCCGCGCTCGAGGATGACGAGTCGAAGGATGAATCGGTAGAACTGAGGCTTTATGCGCTGCAAAGCCTGGTTTTCGGAACCGACACCCGGAACTACAACCGCATAACCGCCAGTCTCCCGCTGAACATCACCGACGCCGACCCGCCCCTCCCGTCCGTGCTGCCCGAGGTGAGCGTGACGGCCGACGCAGACAGCACTTTCGAGACCAAGGGCGTCACTTTCACGGTGAGCCGCACGGGGCCGACGGCCTCCGCCCTCACGGTCCGGCTTTCGGTCAGCGAGAAGACTTCGGGCGGCCAGGAATATTTCCAGGAAAAGGACAAGGGGGACCGCGTGGTCGTGATTCCGGCCGGCAAATCCTCGATCAGTTTCTCCCGGAAGCCCGTAGCTGACGCGGTTTCCGAACCGACCGGCGAGCTCAGGGTCTCGATCCTTCCGGGCCGCCGCTATTCCGTTGCCGGCGATGCCGGCGAGGCGAAGGTCACGGTGTTCGACGATGACGGCTCCCGGACCGTGGTCAGCATCACGGCGGCCGCCGGCCCGGTGACCGAGGGCACGGACGCCGTATACACGGTCACCCGCACGGGCAAGAAGCCGAGATCTGAACTTGTGGTCCTGCTTTCGGTCGGCGAGGAGTCCTCGGGCGGCCAGGAGTTCGTGGCTGCAGTCCGCAAGGGAAACCGGTCGGTCACCATTCCGAGTTTAGAGGCATCGGCCACCTACAGGGTTCCGACGCTGGCGGACGGCACCGACGAGCCGGACGGCGAGGTGCGGGTCTCGATCCTCCCGCGCGGGGCCTACGACATCGAGGAAGGCAAGGGTGCGGCGTCGGTTGCGGTGCAGGACGACGACGACCCGCCGGCGGACACGCCGGTGGCCGCCTTCGGGTCGGCGGCGTCGAGCGCGGGCGAGGATGCGGGCACCCGGAACGTGCGGGTGGACCTCTCTCCTGCGCCGCAGTCGCCGTTCACGCTGCACTATGCGGTGAGCGGCACGGCGGGTTCGGGGGACTTCAGAATTACGGGTTCCGGCAGCCTTGCCGTGCCTGCGAATGCGGCGACGGCGGACATTCCGGTGGCCATCACGGACGACGCGCGGGACGAGCGGGACGAGACGGTGGTGCTGACGCTGTCGGAAGGCGCGGGCTACCTGCTCGGCAGCGAAACCGTGCACACGCTGACCATCCAGGACAACGACGAGCCGAGGGCGCAGGACCAGATAGTGCGCATATCGGCTGCGGTCGCTTCGGTGTCCGAGGGTTCGGATGCCGAATTCGAGCTGCAGCGCACGGGCCCGGCGACGGCTGCCCTGACGGTCGGGCTTTCCGTAACGGAAACTTCCGTCGGCGGCGACTTCGTGGCCTCCGGCGACGAGGGCATCCAGGAGGCGGTGTTTCCGGCGGGTTCCTCGTCCGTCACGTACAGCGTCCCGACGCAGGGAGACGGCGCCGACGAGCCGCAAGGCGGCGTCCGCGTGACGGTGCGGAACGGCACGGGCTACGTGAGGAACAACTACAATCACAGTGCCGACATGGCGATCGCTGACGACGACGCTACCGAAGCGAGGCTGTCGGGGTCTTCGGACGACATTGCCGAGAACGGGGGCACCAAGGTGCTGACGGTGTCCACCGGCCGGGCGCTGGTTTCGCCGGAGGCGCTGTCGGTGCCGCTGGTCTTTTCCGACGGGGCGCGGCGGGGCACGGACTACACGGTCAGCTGCGCCGCGGCGGCCGGCGTGACCTGCCACAACCTGGATGCCGCGAGGCCGCGCATCGAGTTCACGGGCCCGTCGGCGCAGAGCGTGGCGCTGACGCTGACCGCTGTTAACGACGGCATCGACGAGGGGCTGGGC
>VXPI01000196.1 GCA_009839585.1 Gammaproteobacteria bacterium | reverse complement strand
CAACGATACATAATGCCCTGTACCTGATATGGCAGGCTTTATTTAAGGATTAGGGCTAATCAAGTATGTAATTTCCAAAACAAGTGTATGATTCCATGCAGGGATCCCGGACTGTCTGGCTTGATATTGCTTGCTCCGTGTTCTCCAGAACTCGGGGGAAGACAGGTAACCATACCTGAAATCCCGTTATCATTGATAACATGTAGTAATACGAGTTGTACATTTCCGGTTTCGGGCAAGTTAATGGAAATGCTGGCACCCGGCAAGTTTCGTAATCAAATCCAGTTGCAGTCAGCCCGGCATCCCGGAGCATTACCCCAGCGATAGATGCCTTTCTGAACTCATACTACCAATCAGTTGTTTTCATGAATATGGATGGTCGAGCCATTTATCGATGCTAGAAGATTTTCTTGAATCCGGTGACAGGCTGGAAAAGTCGGCAACCAAAGTAGCCCATGTCATCTACCTGTTGCAGGCCTTGAGTTTTTTTGTGCCATTCATCCTTTTGGTCATTGCAGTCATCATCGGTCACGCCAAGGAAGCGGATGCACAAGGGACATGGCTTGAGTCACATTTTGCATGGCAAATCCGCACGTTTTGGTACGGTCTGCTGTGGGTTGTGGCAGGTTCTCTGTTTTGCCTAGTCACAGGCCTTATTCTGGGGCCGTATGTTATAGGCATTGTATTCCTTGCAGGAGCAGGAATAACTGCATGGTTTCTTTACAGGATCATTAAAGGCTGGTTACGGTTGAATGATGGCAAGCCTATGTATGCCGACCGATAAACCAGCAGATTGACACAAGATCAATCGCTTTTCATTCGTGATTGATCAGTCTGGGTGCACACAGGTTTTTCGCAGCTTCACGAACAGGCTTCACAAAAAAATCGATTCCGAGGGCAAGTCGGATTATAATCGCCCCTTGGTTATTCTTCTTGAATAAAGCGTTTGCCTGTATCCTGTTCCGACATAAGTTGATTGCTTTTACCCGCATGCTCTTGTTTGCCAAAACAATGCATGGATCATTGCTGCAAAAGATAAATCCATGACTGAAGTCACTCGCCGAGTCAAGGCTAATGCGATCCGGGCGCTTAGCATGGATGCTGTGCAACGGGCAAATTCCGGTCACCCCGGTGCCCCCATGGGCATGGCCGATATTGCCGAGGTTCTATGGTCGGATTTTTTCACTCATAATCCCAACAATCCCCAATGGGTCAACCGGGACCGCTTTGTGCTGTCGAACGGTCATGGCTCAATGCTCCTATATTCCCTGTTGCATTTGACAGGCTATGATCTTGATATTGATGAGATCAAGCGTTTCAGGCAATTGCATTCGAAAACTCCCGGCCATCCCGAATATGGCTATGCACCCGGTGTTGAGGTAACGACCGGGCCGCTTGGCCAGGGGATTTGCAATGCAGTCGGCATGGCTCTTGCCGAGAAGGTTCTGGCATCAACCTTCAACCGGGAAGGATTTGATATCGTGGACCACTATACCTATGTTTTTACGGGTGATGGTTGTCTTATGGAAGGTATATCTCATGAGGGGTGTTCGCTTGCCGGAACCCTTGGCCTCGGTAAATTGATTGCAGTCTATGACGACAACGGCATTTCGATTGATGGCGAGATTCAGGGCTGGTTTGCTGATGATACTCCCGCCCGCTTTAATAGTTATGGCTGGCATGTCATCAAGGATGTCGATGGGCACGACCCGGATGCTGTTTCAAGTGCCATTCAAGCCGCCAAAGATGAAACACGGAGGCCATCTCTAATCTGTTGCAAGACCGTTATTGGATTCGGATCCCCCAACAAGTCGGGCAAGGAGTCCAGCCATGGAGCCCCATTGGGCGAACAAGAGGTTGAACTTGCCCGAGCCGAACTTGGGTGGAAGCATCCGCCGTTTGAGATTCCCGAGTCAATCTACGATGCCTGGAACGGCTGTGAAAAAGGCAGACAGGCAGAGAGTGACTGGGAGACAGGATTTTCCGGGTATCGCCAGGCTTATCCGGATCTTGCCGAACAATTCGTGCGACGGCAGAATAAGAGGTTGCCCGGAAATTGGCATTCGCTCTGTGAATCAATGCTCGAAGAAGCTGATCGAAAGGCCGAAACTATTGCAACAAGAAAGGCATCGCAACTCGCGTTGGAGGCGATCGGCCCGATTCTACCGGAACTGATCGGGGGTTCTGCCGATCTAACCGGATCAAACCTGACTCGGTGGTCAGGGTCTCAAACAATTACGTCATCTGACTGGGGTGGCAATTACATTTATTATGGCGTGCGCGAGTTCGGTATGGCTGCGGTGATGAACGGACTCGCACTGCATGGGGCATTCAAGCCTTATGGCGGAACATTTCTGATGTTTTCGGAGTATGCACGCAATGCACTTCGCATGGCGGCATTAATGAAGCAGCCATCGATTTTCGTGTTTACCCACGATTCGATAGGGTTGGGAGAGGATGGGCCGACACACCAGGCGGTCGAGCAGACAGCAACTCTCCGTCTAATCCCTCGAATGTCGGTCTGGCGGCCGTGCGATACAGTCGAATCAATGGTTGCCTGGCAACAGGCTTGTGAGTCAACGGAACGTCCGTTCAGCCTGATTTTCTCGCGGCAATCCCTGCCATACCAAATTCGTACATCCGAACAGTTATCCCTGATTAAGAAAGGTGGATATATCCTCCGTGATTGTGAGGGTGAACCGGATGTGATATTGATAGCTACCGGTTCAGAAGTCGATCTCGCAATGAGCGCAGCTGGGGAATTGAACGATATCAAGGTGAGGGTGGTATCCATGCCATCGACCGATCGGTTTTCGGAGCAGGATGCGGAATATCGGGAATCGGTATTGCCATCGTCAGTAAGGCGCAGAGTGGCAGTAGAAGCCGGAGTAGGGGCTTTATGGGCCGAATATGTCGGGTTGGATGGAGCAGTGGTCAGTATCGAGACATTTGGCGAGTCGGCACCGGCCAATGATGTTTTCGAGCATTTCGAAATGACAACAGATACTCTTATTGAGGCAGTCAGGCAACAGATGGAAAGCCACCAGAAATAGTTTTGTGAACAGACAAATCCGAACGGTCCCCAAATTGGCTGGAGGAAGATAGAAATCAAGCCTGCATGCCATTGCAGCAATTCACGGAAACACCCCCCCCCTTTTTTTTTCATACGGAGTAAACAATGACCATTAATACCGCGATAAACGGTTATGGACGAATTGGCCGGAATATTCTTCGTGCCAAATATGAATCAGGCAATCAGGATATCAGGATTGTCGCCATAAATGATCTGGGTAATGTCGATATCAACGCCCACCTGACCCGATACGACACAACGCATGGTCGATTTGCAGGCACAGTTGAGAAGGACGGCGATAACCTGTGTATCAACGGAGACAGGATTCGAGTGCTCTCCGAGCGGGATCCTTCGAAACTCCCATGGCGTGAGCTGGGTGTTGATGTCGTTTACGAATGTACCGGCCTGTTTACCAGCAAGGAAAAAGCCAAGGCCCATCTGGAAGCGGGATCCCGAAAAGTAGTCATTTCCGCCCCAGGCGGGAGTGATATTGATGCGACAGTGGTATACGGGGTCAATCACCAAAACCTGAAACCCTCGGATACGATTATTTCCAATGCATCGTGTACGACAAACTGTCTGGCCCCTCTGGCAAAAGTGCTGAACGATTCAGTAGGTATCGTGCATGGCCTTATGAATACCATTCATGCCTATACCAACGATCAGGTCCTGAACGATGTCTACCACAGCGATTTAAGAAGAGCACGATCAGCAACCAGTTCCATGATACCCACCAAAACCGGGGCTGCGGCTGCAGTCGGTTTGGTCTTGCCTGAATTAAACGGCAAGCTGGACGGGTTTTCGATTCGAGTGCCGACAATTAATGTTTCCGTGGTTGACTTGACCTTTGTTTCATCACGCGCCACTACAGTCGAGGAGATTAATGGCATTTTGAAAAATGCTGCTGACGGTAAAGTCCTGGATTACACCGACGAGCCATTGGTATCCTCGGATTTTAATCATGCACCTGCTTCATCAACTGTAGATGCTGGCATGACTCGCGTGACCGAAGGAACTCTGGTCAAGGTATGTTCCTGGTATGACAACGAATGGGGGTTTTCGAACCGTATGCTTGATACAACGATGGCCTTGATGAATGCCTGAGCCAGATTCCGGTACATTGCGGGTTCATCTTTACACCAACAAGAGATTGCCGGGACAGCCATAACATCCTACAGACTTCACAAGGCATGAAGTACAGAACACTCGATGATCTCGAACTGCATGGAAAGAGGGTCCTGATTCGGCTAGACCTGAATGTTCCGGTCAAGGAGGGCAAGGTCATGTCGACGGCGCGTATTGACTTGTCCTTGCCAACCATCCGCAAAGCTTCTGAGGCCGGTGCCAAAGTGATGTTGATATCACATTTGGGACGACCTGTCGAAGGCCAGTTTGCCAAGAGATATTCCCTGAATCTAGTTGCTGATATCCTGTCCGGCTCCCTTGGCCAGGAGGTTCCACTGATTGATGATTATCTGTCGAAAGAGCCGAAACTTGAAAATGGACAGGTTGTGTTATTTGAAAATATCCGGTTCAACAAGGGTGAATTGGAGAACCGGGAGGCATTGAGCCGGCGATATGCATCTTTGTGTGATGTGTTTGTTATGGATGCATTTGGCGCTGCCCATCGAGTACAGTCATCAACATACGGAGTAGGGTTGTTTGCCAAAGAGGTCTGTGCCGGTCCATTGCTTGTAGCGGAGACCGAGGCGCTTTCCAGAGTCTTCAGAAATCCATCAAGACCCATGGTTGCCATTATCGGCGGTTCCAAGGTCTCGACAAAACTGATGCTGCTGGACAGCATGATGAAAAGAGTCGATACCCTGATACCGGGTGGCGGTATTGCCAATACTTTTCTGGCTGCATCCGGGTTGGATGTCGGACATTCCGTTCATGAGCCGGGCCTGGTGGAATTTTCTGCAAATTTGATCCAGTCAGCCAGGCAGCTTGGAAAGAATATTCTGCTTCCTGATGATATTGTTGTCGCAGACCGCTTTGCCGCTGATGCTGCGTCCGCAGTCAAGCCTGTTTCAGATATTGGGTCGAGCGATATGGTTCTTGATATTGGGCCGATGACCTGTGAAAAATACCGAGATGCAATCCGTGCATCTCAAACCATTGTCTGGAACGGCCCCCTGGGAGTATTCGAGTTTGAGGCTTTTTCCCATGGTACCCGGGAGATTGGTCGGGCTATTTGTGCTTCAAGCAGTTATTCCGTTGCTGGAGGTGGCGAGACCCTTGCGGCTATTGAGCAGAATGATCTGGCTGATGGCATATCCTGCATTTCGACGGGAGGGGGTGCATTTCTGGAGTTTCTTGAGAGCGGCACGCTGCCAGTTTTCACCATGCTTGAGCAATCGGCCTAGAAGTTATTCGAGCCAGACCGCTGGTATCGGGAGATCCGGGAAGGGTCCACATCGCAGGGACAGGATACACAATACAATAAGGGCTTTCAGGATAGTCAGACTGGCTGGTCAGTCAGATTGTGCAATGACTCCTCCAAAATGCACTGGTATTGACGGGCCGGTATTTCCGTATGCGATTAAGCCAATAGGGGATACACCTGCAAGGTGCCTTCATATATCATTTTGATGGCAACATAAAATATGATCGCAAGCCCGACATAGCCGATCCACTTGCGCTTTTGCAGGAATTCAGCGATCAGGGTTGCTGCAACCATCATCAGTACTACAGAAAGCGCGAGCCCGAAAACCAGTATTGCCGTGTGATCCTCGGCAATACCTGCGACGGCCAGAACATTGTCAAGGGACATCGATATGTCCGCGACTACGATATAACCAATCGCTGACAGCATGGAGGGGTTCTCCGCAATCGGAGCCTCGGCTTGCGTGTCCGGAACTGATAGATGTGCTGTCTCTCTCAAATCCCGCCACAGTTTCCAGCACACCCATAACAGAAGCAGTCCGCCAACTAGAAGCAGTCCCAGAATCTGTAGCAGTTGAACCGTTATCAGTGCAAAAACAATTCTTAGAACCACTGCCACACCGACACCGTAAAAGATGACTTTTCGTCGGTACTCGGGCTGGAATCTTCCGGCTACCATTCCAATGACAATTGCATTGTCTCCGGCCAGAACAAGATCGACAAACACGATTTGGATCAGTTTGAAGATTTGATCGTAATATTCCATGAACAGTCTGAAGTGCTTCCCGTATACGAGAAGATCCTGGTTGAGTATGTTTCGGGATGGTCCCAAGAGACCAATATGCCGAGACAAAATCTTGTGATGATTGTATAACAAAGGTTCGGTTTTGTGGTTCTATTGTCCATGCCAATTTGATTGCAGAACCAAATCGTTTCTGATTTGCCGCAAGATATCATCAATTGAGAAAAGGAGTGGTGCCAAACTGATATAGGGATATACTCTACAATGTCCCGGCCAAACATATTGTGGCGTGGCTGGAAACAAGAGTAATACCAGGGAGAGGAGCATGGTCATGCAAACCATAAAACCGAGAATATCGGATGCGCTACGAGAATGCCTGCACAGGGTGTATAGGGCCTGCGGAGTCTGACATTAGTTACGGCTTGTCCAGTCTGGCCAGATCAAGTTTGGTATAAAGGATGTACAAAAATATTCTGGTCCTCGCAATTTGCAATGCGCTCATCATGTCGAGCACATCGCTGACCATGACCAGTTCTGCCTTGGTAGGATACGCACTCGCAAGCGAGAGTATTTATTCGACCTTGCCGCTGGGTATAACCTATGTGTCGGTCATGGCCAGCCTGATCCCGATATCTCTGCTCATGCAAAAATACGGGAGGAAACCGGGATTCTACATCGGGGCAGCCAGCGGTTTGTTGGGTGGGGTTTTGGCAGCGATTGGCATTTATGCCGGTAGTTTCTTCCTGTTTGCCTTGGCTGGAATATTTCAGGGTTTTTCAATGGCCAGTGCACAATTTCTGCGTTTTGCGGCGGCCGAAGTCGTCGATCAGGAATACCGGAGTCGTGCCATATCCTGGGTGCTGGCAGGGGGACTGGTGGCAGCATTTCTCGGTCCTTCAATTGCCAGGTTCACCAATCAGGCATCATCATTGCCGCCGTTTACGGTAGCCTTCGCAAGCATCATTGTGATGTCGGTACTGGTGTTTGCCATGCTGCCATTTGCCTCTCTTCCGGCCCCCGCGAAGAGTACGGAAACTGAGGGCAAGCGACCTTTAACACATATCATCGTTTTACCCGGGTTTATTGTGGCTGCTCTTTGTGCAATGATCGCTTACGGAACCATGAACCTGCTCATGGTATCGACACCACTTGCGATGCAGGCATCAGAACTTACATTCGATCAGATCGCTGTAGTGATCCAGTGGCATATTATTGGAATGTTTGCACCCTCCTTCTTTACCGGACACTTAATCCACCGGTTTGGAGTATTGAAAATCATGCTGTTGGGTATTCTGGCCTTGTTTATCAGTATCGGCGCAGGGGTTTCCGGAGACACATACTGGTATTATCTGGCTGGTCTTGTTGCTCTTGGGATCGGTTGGAATTTTCTGTTCGTAGGCGGCACAACCCTGTTGACGGAAGTCCATCGACCTTCCGAAAAGGGAATGGTTCAGGGGCTTAATGACTTTCTGGTTTTTTCTGTGGTCGCAACAACGGCCGCCATATCCGGCTATCTGCACTTCCATATTGGCTGGATTGTTCTCAATCTGGTGACTGTGCCGACTCTGATTGTTGCCGCTTTAGCGGTTTTTGTTTTGTGGTTCATGCGGGATCGAGCTTCGAAAGCTGCCGCTTATCCGGATTAGCCGGCTACCTGACATCAGGTCATGCCACGCGAGTTTTTGAGGGTGAAAACCCGCAATGAGAAATCCGGCACCTAGGGTAGCCCAGGAAAGCGTTGACCCCATAAATCGAAACCAGGCCTGTTTCAGTGTAATGGAGTACTCAGGATTCCTTGAGTTAACAAGACGTATGTGCCATGAACGCATGCCCAGAGTCTGTCCGCCACGACACCAGGGCCAGGCAAAATAAAGGAAACAGACAACCAGCAAATAGATCGACCGAATCACTCGATCAGCGACAGGGTTGAGAAGGCCGGAAATCAGTGGCATCGGTAACCATGCTATGAACAAAATACATGCAAGCAGGATGAAATCATAGACCATCGAAGCCGCTCTCCTCATTAGTGAACAGGGAACAAATTGCCTTGAATTTAACTCATGATTTTGTGAATTCGAATTCATGATGATTAATAACCTTCTGTTTTTATTTTAATTTTATTCACAGAAAAAAAACA
>VXPI01000340.1 GCA_009839585.1 Gammaproteobacteria bacterium | reverse complement strand
CCCCGGAACTTCGCGTGAAACAGGCAGACATAAGCAGGTTAAGGCTAGTCAATCTACTCACAATCCAGCAACCAGAGAACCGTCCCAAGGCACAATATCAAGGCAAGCTCCAGATTGTTTGCGAGATAATCGGGGATTTTTGGAAACCGTGAATTCCTGATTTCTTAAACCTTGCCCTGCCAATCAAAACACTATCAAGAACGAAATAAAGAATAAATATACATATATTTCAAATATTTAAATTGATTTAGTGCAATCGATTACCTGAATTTTCCTTGCATAATCAAAACCCGATCAAGAAAACACATTTCTTGTGTCTCATGCCCAAAAAGGAACATAGCCTGCCCGGGGACGCGAGGAATCTGCCTGCTTGATCAGCCCTTCATCAAGTGCCTGCCTGATCACCATGGAAGCCTGGGATGCATTTCTGGGATCAATTCCAAAACGTCTGCATAGAGTGGAATTCTTCATTCGGTCTCCGCCAATATATTTTATGGATGCGTGCTGGTAACAAGCCCGATTCCGCTCTTCCGTTGTCATTTCTGCAAAACGACGAGGGGCGAAAAGCTTGACGCGAACAGCACCACCCTCCGCCCGAAAATCCGGGGGAGGTAACTGATGCAGTTCAATGGTGGTAATCACTTTATCAATTCCGGTTCCCTGTTCTTCGCAAAGACCCATGCGACGCATGAGCCTTGCCAATTCTGCGTTGCGAGAGCGCGGCGGCATATCAATAAACCGGTCAGGCCTAACCAGAGGAAGGCCTGGATTGGTAATTTCAAGCCGATGCCGAAACAACTCAACCGAAGGTCCGGAACCAGAAATTGTCATGTCCTGATGTATCAACGCATTGGCGATTAGCTCACGGATGGCAATGGAAGGATAGAGCAATGTCTCTTCACGAAACACTCCGTTAATCTGTTCATTTTGAGGCAGCAAATCACCGATATAGTCTGCTATTTCCCCTAATCCGACGGCATATCCACGTTGAATATCCTTCCGGTGTTTTACTGTATCTGCGCGGCTATCTCCTGCATAGACGACAAAGCGAATAGCCTTGCGTGCAATCGAGATGGGAAAATCCTCCAACCGCTTCGCAAACAGGATGGCGCCAAGATTGGTAATGGCCCAGCGGCCGCCAACGTCCTGATATACCAAGCGGTCAGCAATCAGATTATTCAAAATTCCGTCCCTGTTTTCCGGCAAGGGCTGGCCTGTGAAATCAAAATAGCTGACGTAATCAAGCTTCTCAAGGATAGTATCAGTCCCGGAGAACTGCAATGCAAAACCGGTTTCCCATGCATGGGACTGTAACTTGGCCCATAATTCTCGCTGGCGATCAGGATAGTCCGAGAGGCGGGGGGTTGCACTACCAATACGAATATAGGCTGTTCGGTCAAACTCAACAGGGGCATTACTGGCTGCCGGTATCCTGAGAAGAACTACATCCATCCCTTGATAGTTAACCGATTCAAAAGTAAAAGCCACGTCTGGCTGCAAACGTTGAGAAAGCCATAATTCCAGTGGTTGCCCTTTCTGCATTTGACGGGAAGGCGCAAATGTGGTACCAACCACTTCATGGTCAGTATTGCGTATGCCCCATATTACATACGCAAAATGCTGATCACAAAGTTGTGCGGAGTTAGACAGGGCAGAAATCAGCTTGCCGATCATACTGGGATTCGCATTATTTTCCTTGAACTCCAGCCAGTGGGTTTCTGACGGCAGTCTACGCAGCTCATCAATCATGTTTCGCATCTGTGGATCTGTCATCTGGACATCCATTGCTCGCCTGTTCTCATGCCCTTCTCATTATGAGCGATTTGACCAAACATTCAAAATCCTATTGCTGATCGTCTGGCTTCATTTGTAAGGATCTGCCGCATCACGCAATCCATCACCCAGAAAATTGAAGGCCAGGATGACAATGATCACCGGTACTACCGGAAGCATCAGCCAGGGATAAAGTGCCACGACATTGATATTTTGCGCTTCATTCAACAATACTCCCCAACTCGTGATGGGCGGGCGAAGTCCAAGTCCCAGAAAGCTCAGTGCCGTCTCGCCCAGAATCATGCCCGGGATTGAAAGAGAGGCAGATGCAATCAGATGACTCATGAACCCCGGCAATAAATGACGTCCGATTATGCGCCCGGGCCTGGCACCCATCAACTGAGCCGCAGTACAGTAATCCTCCTCGCGAAGCGACAGTAGTTTGGAACGCACGGCCCTCGCCAGCCCGGTCCAATCCAGCAAGGCGAGAATCAGGGTAATTCCGAAGAACACAAGTATCGGACTCCAGGTAACCGGCAAGGTAGCAGACAGTGCCATCCATAGAGGCAGTTCAGGGAACGACCGCAATATCTCAATCAGGCGCTGAATTCCATTATCTACCACTCCACCGTAGTATCCCGCAATTCCCCCGATCACAATTCCCAGAATGAAACTCAAGGCGATACCAACCAGACCAATCGTCAACGATATCTTTGCTCCATGCAGAATTCTTGAGTACATATCACGTCCAAGACGGTCTGTTCCAAACAAGAACAAATATCCGCCAGCAGCCGGGCAGACGAAATGCACATCGGTTTCGAACAATCCCCAGAATTTGTACCCATCACTCCGGCAAAAAAACCGGAGTTTCTGAATATTTCGGGTATCAGGAGCATATTCCCGCTTCAGATTCTCCATGTTGAGCTGATAGCTGTAACCGTATACAAATGGCCCCACGAACTCTCCTTCGTGAAATACATGCACCCTCTGTGGAGGTGCATAGATGTAGTCAGTATTTCGTGTATGCAGGTTGTACGGAGAGAGAAATTCGCAAAATAACGCCAACAGGTAAATGATGATCAATACTACACTTGATGCAACAGCGAGTCGATGCTGTTTGAGCTTTAGCCACATCAACTGCCATTGCGAGGCCAGATACAACTTCTCCTGTTCGGGAGTAAGCTGCTCGACTGAATGTGGGTCGAATGGTGCTTCCGAGACGTAATGCGTGCTCATTTGGTCGCCCCTCCCTGTAAGCGTATTCGCGGATCCAGCATTGCCAGCAGAATATCCGAAAGCATGACACCGATCACGGTCAACATGGCCAGAAACATCAGAAATGAACCGGCCAGATACATGTCCTGGCTTTGCAGGGCATTTAGCATCATCGGCCCTGTTGTCGGCAATGAAAGCACGATGGCAGTAATTTCCGCACCTGAAATAACACTGGGCAGCAGACTGCCGATATCGGCAATAAAAAAATTCATCGCTATTCTGAGCGGGTACTTGCGGACCAGTTTTTTCTCTTGCATGCCTTTGGCACGGGCTGTAACCACATACTGCTTTTGCAACTCGTCAAGCAGATTGGCTCGAAGCCTGCGAATCATGCCCGCAGTACCCGAGGTTCCGATGACTACCACGGGGATCCACAAATGCTCAAGTACGGAAATAAGCTTGTCGATTCCCCAGGGCTGGTCAATATATTCCGGATCCATCAAGCCACCGATCGAAGTTCCAAAATACACATTGGCGAGATACAGCATCACCAGAGCCAGCAGGAAATTAGGCGTTGCAAGGCCAATGAACCCGATAAAACTGAGCCCATAATCCCCCCAACTGTATTGATGGGTCGCCGAGTAAATGCCGATTGGAAAGGCAATCGCCCAGGTAAATATGATCGTTACGACAGAAATAATGATGGTCAGAAACAGGCGGTCTCCAATCACTTCATTGACCGGCAGTCCATACTCAAAGGAATACCCGTAGTCTCCGACCAGCATGCCTGATGCCCATACGAAGTACTGCTCGTATATCGGCTTATCCAGACCGTATTCAGCCCTTAAAAACCTGATTCGATCAGGGTCAACAGACTCCCCCTGACTCTGCAATTCAGCAATATAGGTTTCCAGATAGTCCCCGGGCGGCAACTGGATAATCACAAACACCAGTATACTGATCACGAACAAGGTTGGAATCATGAAAAACAGCCTTTTCAGGATATATCCAATCATCAAACCCTCTCTTGAAGCACCCTTCGGGAATTACTCATCAAACCAGAACGTGTCGGGGGAGTAAACCCCGAAATAGGATGTTGGAAACCAGGCATACAACCCTTCGATTGGCACATTCCTCAATCTGCCATTGACTACTATCGGTTGTGGAACCGCGTTCACGATCCCGATATTGAAGACTTCATCGGTATAGATGCGCAACATCTCTCGCCAGATTTCCTGCCTTTGTTGAACATCGGTAATTTCCGACCATTTAAGGTACAGTTCGTACAACCGTCGAACACTGGGAAGATCCGGCTTTTCACCTGCCTTGCCATTTGTTTCATGATACTGCCCCCAGCGTGACCATTGATACTGGTTCTGGCTGGTTGGTGCCAGTTCCCCAGGACTGAACCCGGACGTTGGCATGGCATTTTCCAGACCGGTCCAGACCGACATCATGACATCACCAGAGAATATTCGATCTCGGAATACCTCGCGCTGCGAGGGCTTGGTATAGACCTTGATGCCAACCTTAAGCAGACTGTCATGAATCAGTTCAAGGATATCCGTCTCTTCAGTCGACTCCCCCGCTGTATGGATAATCACCTCCAAAGGGCGTCCATCCGGCATCAATCGCAACCCCCGTTTGTTGCGTTCATCAAGTCCAAGCGAGTCCAGCAAGGCATTGGCCTCTTCTAGGTCATACCGAGCCCATGTCTGCATTTCATCCTCATAGAAGACCGATCCCGGCAAGACTGTATTGCTGCTCTCGTTGGCAAGACCGTAATAGATCACCTGATTGACTTCACGTCGATTGACCGCAAGCGACAAGGCTCGTCGAAAGCGAACATCGCGTGCTAGATTCCGCCATTCTTCGTCCCGACTGTTCAGATTCGGGTACAAGGCCTTGTGAGATCCGTTCAGGGTCTTCCACAACAGCACGTCATAGCCGTTTCGTTGTTCTCCCTCTTTCAGGAACGTGAAGTTATCGAGTCTCAGATAATGCCCCTGGAGATCGGATTCACCAGCTCCGGTCTTGGCCGGAATCAGGCTGCTTGACACTATATTGACCTGAACCTGATCAATATAGGGCAGTTGCAGCCGATTCTCATCCACCCTGTGGAAATAGGGATTTCTCTTGAAGACATACCGCTCTGCTGGAGGGCTTATGGTGTTCACCCAAGGCTGTAGTGAAGGCAATTCAGGGTTCGTCAACCTATATTGCCTGGCTTTCTTCAGGAAATAACCGGACCAGTTGCGGCTACCACGACTTTTGGCTTGTTCATCGAGAGCCTCTCGATCTGCATAACGCGGATGAAAGGATTCCAGATAATGACGCGGCATGTAGATGAACAGCGGTCTGGGGGAGGCCAGCTCAATCAGAAAATGCGGATTTGGGCGATTCCAGCGATAGACAACTGTCCATTCATCCGGATACTCGACAATCGGCAGATCACCTTCCACTCGAAACGTTTTTGGAGGGCCAAAGGGGAACAAATCGTCGTTGTTGGCCACATCCTCCCAGTAGAAACGGAAATCATCCGAGGTAAACGGCTGTCCATCAGACCAGCGATGCCCCTTGCGCAGGCGAAAAATGAATTCGCGTCCCTCACGAACCTCATAAGACTCCAGAATATCAGCCGTCAATTCCAGATTGAGGTCGAATCCGACCAGTCGAGAATAGCCAAAAACCACCATCCGGCGAATATCCTTCTCCTTTCCCATCAGCATCCGCATGACTCCTCCGTACTTTCCGGCGGTCAGGCCATTTTTTGAGATCTGCATAATCCGTGGATTTTCAGGCAATCGCCCTGACATGGGAGGGATATCTCCGGATTGCACCGCCTGTACAAGGAGAGGCGGTTCATGTTCCGGACTGGCCAATGCGGCCTGTACGATTAGCAGGAATGCCGTAGCCAGAATCGTGAATCGTAAGGGTGGGTGGACGCTCAATTCAGGCCTCTCTTAAAACACGGTGACCCTGTTTGATTTCCTGTAGATCAAGACTTACGGATTCATCATAACGGAACGGTGCTGACCATGATGCAGGATCAGAGGCCCGTGATTCCAGAGTGCTGTCAAAATCCAGTGGTCTGGCAAGATCGGGGTGTGGGACAGCGCCCAATAATGCTTGAGTGTATGGATGAACCGGATTCTCAAACAGGGAATCCCGATCAGCGATTTCAACCAGTCTGCCCCGACACATCACACCGACTCGGTCAGCAACATAGTTCACAACCGCCAGATTATGGGTAATGAATATGGTAGTCAATCCAAGCTCTTTTCGCAGGTCCTTGAGCAAGTTGAGAATCTGCGCCTGAATCGAAACATCCAGTGCTGACACGGGCTCGTCACAAATCACGAAATCAGGCTTCAGGGCAAGTGCTCGTGCAATTCCCAATCGCTGGCGCTGACCGCCTGAAAAACTGTGTGGATAGCGGTTCAAAAACCGCGGATCCAACCCGACCACCCGAACCAGTTCCTTGACAAATTCCCGTTGATAGTCGAAATCTCCAATCTCATGAATCAGCAGGGGTTCACGAATAATATCGAACACGGTCATCCTTGGATTCAGGGCACTGAATGGATCCTGGAATATAAACTGCATCTTGCGTCTGAACTCAAACAATTCATCCCCTTCAAGAGAAAGCACATCAATCCCCTGTTGGGTAGTTTTGTCATAGTAAACAATATTTCCTTCGTCTGGGGAAAGTGCCTTCATGAGAATCTTGGATAGAGTGGTTTTACCACAACCACTCTCACCAACCAGCCCAAAGCATTCCCCGCGATTGACATCAAACCCGATCCCGGAAACGGCCTTGATTTCAGGCACCTCCGATTTCCCGAAGATCGGGTTTTTCCTGATCCTGAATGACTTGCTGATGTCGCGAACCTCCAGATGTATCGGGCTGGCCTGCAATTCCTTGTCGACATCCATTCGCAGTAATTCTCCTACTGATGATTCGATATGCCGAACCGGAGTCAACCTCTCATCGGGCTTCATATCGAAATGGGGAATCGCTTTCATCAGCGCCTTCAAATATGGGTGCGAAGGATTACGATAAATGTCTTCAATCATCCCGGATTCCATAATTTGTCCGTGATACATCACCACCACTTCATCAGCAACGTTAGCTACCACGCCCAGATCATGGGTAATCAGCAACACGGCCATATTCAATTCACGCTGCATATCTGATATGAGTTTCAAAATTTGGGCCTGAATGGTTACATCGAGAGCAGTGGTCGGTTCATCTGCAATCAGGATGGCCGGCCTGCAAACCAGGGCACAAGCAATCATTGCCCGCTGCCTGAGACCACCGGACAATTCAAATGGATAGGTATTGATGGCTCTTTTCGGATCCGGAAAACCGACTCGGTCCAGCATATCTTCCGAGAGTTTCATGGCTTCCGGCCTGCTAACGTCCCGGTGCAGTAGAACGGCCTCGGATATCTGGTTGCCAACCGTATGTACGGGGGACAGTGAAACCATGGGTTCCTGGAAAATCATGGATATTCTGCCGCCCCGGATCGCCCGCATCTGCCTGCCCATCGGATCCAGTGAGGTGATTTCTGTTGAATTCCCGCTCTCCGGATCATCAAAACGGATACTGCCACCCGTAATGCGGGCTTTTTTGGGCAGAATCTGCATGATTGCCTGAGCAGTTACCGATTTTCCCGAACCGGATTCACCAACCAGTGCAACTGTGCGGCCACCGGGAATGCGAAAACTGATATCTCTCACCGCTGGGATTCGACTGTTGTGATAGTCGAATTCGACCTGAAGGTTCCTGATTGTAAGGATGTCTGTCATTGTATTCCGGCAATCCAGATCATCAACTTTCCGTATTGTATATCAAGTTCCAGAGTTGTCCGACAACAAGCGTCCAGTTCTGGTATCAGCTCTCGCCACGGGACAGGTTCGATTGTCGAAGCTCCGCAACCCATGCTTAATAACTGAATCAATAACCTGTTGATAGTAGCATGCAATAAAAACGGCGTGACACTACAGGCGTGTAGGGTCTACAGGGACGACCGGTATTCAGTCCGGTCTTGAAAAACCGGTTATTCTGATAGTGATCGATACTGGCACGGCATGAGGATCTGCCATTGGTTCCATGATTGGAACTACTGTTCGGGTTAATCGGTTTTGGGAGTGATTTTGAATTGGCTTTATAATCCACTGTGAAGAATATCACCAACGAATTTCATTCCATGAATTGGAACAATATATTCCTACTCAAAACGGGATCTTGTGCTATATGTGTTTCCATGGCTGTTCCAGACGAAAATAAACTCCAGCACTTGAGGCTGGAAGAGAAACATCCTGTTGTTCAAAAGGGGGCATCATGAATGCATTTCGCCGCGAAGCCTTGCAGGACTTTGTTATCCGGGGGAAAAGTCACCGCCTCCGATCTTCATTGGAAGACGGGATATTTTGAACGACATTCTCTCTCCGGCAGAGTTGAGTGGTCGAAAGGGAAAGGCATCTGCCGGCAGTACACGCATTATTCACGGCGCCCCCGGAGGGGGGGG
>VXPI01000044.1 GCA_009839585.1 Gammaproteobacteria bacterium | reverse complement strand
GAAGTTCCGGCTGTAGATTATCGATCACGGACAGACATCGTTCCAGTTTCTCCCTAATAATCCAGGATAGTCGGGCACCCTCATCCGTACGGCTAATGACCAACTGATCGAGAGTGTCACGGAACCCCCGGAGATCTTCGCTACTGTCCCCAACTGGTGCTTCCGGTACAATCCCCGGCCACCTCAGTAACTCGGAAACACTGCCGGGTAACAGGTCCGGATGCCTCTTGTGTACAGATGACATCAGAGTGGCCAAAGTGTCCAGGTTGTTCCGATTCAGGTCATCAAGATTACCGTTGAAGACGTTATAGGACTGCAGGGAAATCTCGATTCGGCCACGGTGCACCACTTCATGCACTATTTCTCGAATGCGTGTTTCAAGGTAACGCATCGCAGGTGGCAGCTTGAAGGCAATATCGAGATAGCGATGGTTGATACTTCGAATTTCCCAGACAAAATCCTGATCAGTCGATTCAGACCGGCTTCGTGCAAACCCTGTCATGCTTTGGAGGTTGGATGTGTTCATGAAATGGCCGGTCGATTGAGCAATACGGTTACAGGCAATGGACAGCTGGCAAGGATTATGGAATCTGTTCGGGTCGAAGAGGACATGTACACCGCTCTGCATTTCGGGGTCAGGGAGGCGATGCACGCATCCAGTTATAGACCTGATAGTCTGGCAGCAGCTCGCCAATTCGAAGTGCAATATCCTGACTCTGCTCTTCCGATTCAGGCATGCCGGTCAGGAAAATCTGGGAACCGTTAACCGCAATGCCAAAAATGTCAAGCGGAATGGATTGTATCACTTCAGGCCAGACATCAATCCAGACGGAGTAATCAATCTGCTGCTGAATATTCAGCGAGTACTCGACAACTCTGGTGGCAAAGATTTCCCGAGTGGACTGGAGCAAATGGTCACGAACAAAAGAACTCGGCAGGTTTCCGGATAAGGTAATCTGCTTGTTGTAACGGAGCATAGTCAGTGTGGCCGGCGTGTTGCTTTTATAGACATCAATGTTATTGTCAATGGCATTTGCCAGCTCCAGTTCACTGATGCGCCGGGCAATCTTTTCCAGACGATTGGAACTTGAGACTTCACCCCAGACTACATACCTGTTACCGTCATTCATTAAGCGCAGGTTTTTTACCGATGACAGTTCGGGCAGTAGGGACAATATGGATGACAGGGCCTGTCCAGCTGCAAGATTCGGGTTGAGCTCTATTCTTCCGACGGCCAGCCCAAACGTATCTTCAGCGGTTTTTTGCAATTGGGTGGCCAGTTCCCAGTTGGGTACTACGGCATACAATTCAAGGATATCCTGACTTACACTCAGCGACAGCATCGGATGGCCGGGCGAAGTCTGCTCGACAATCCGGTTTTCGATTTCGACCTGATGGACAAGTGATGCCGCCATGGTTCGAACCAGCATCTGACTGTTGTCATTGGGAATCCTGCCATCCAGTTGCAGTCGATTTTGCCAACCCCTGAGCTCAAGGTCTTCAACGGAATCAAGCGTATGCAGGCTTTTCGCCAGACCTTCCAGCCACAACGGTTTCCCGACGGTATCTTCGACTTGAACCTGGTGCCGAATGGTATAGTACGGGAAAGCGGCATGGATTTGCGAAACCACCGAATCAAAATCTGCCGGGTTTAGCGTACCGTTGAGGATGATGGAATCCTCGTCTCGTTTCAAATGAACATACGGGGGGGCAAGACTGAGTCTGACCAGTCGATCATCCAGCCGGCGCAACCCTTCGATGTTGGTGAGTTGACCAATGATTTCGTCCATGCCCGGAAACGGATCGATCGTGCCTTGCAGAACCAAGTTACGGCCACGTACATCAGCCACGGATGCCAGTCTTGGATACGGCCTTAACTGCTGGCTGGCTTCGTTGGCAATCCTGATGGGAATGGTGCTGGACTTGAAGGTTGCGATGCCCAGCATCAGCAAGCACAGTAAAATCGCAGGCAATAGAATCAGGGAATGACTGGTATTCGGCTGGACATCGCCACCAAGAGGCATGAATGGTCCGCGTGAGGCATACAAATCATTCATGAAGTACGCACCCCGTAGGCAGTATGGCTATCGACCCTGTCCATATAGCCTTGAACTCCATGATGTTCACGTCGGAGAAAGTCATCAATTGCCTGCCTGAATGGCTGGCTGGCAATCCAGTGCAGAGAATGGGTCCGGGTTGGAACGAAGCCTCTGGCAATCTTGTGTTCGCCCTGAACCCCGGGATCAAACCTTGCAAGACCTTCGCGAATACAATAGTCGATCCCTGAATAGTAACACAGTTCAAAATGAAGGGAGTCCACCCTGTGACGGGTTCCCCAGATTCTGCCATAGAGTGTTTTTTCATCACGGTACAGGAGAGCGCCAGCGACAACGGATTGCCGGTGATCAGCCAATGCCAGGATGACTTGATCTGACATGGTATCTGCAATTTCCAGAAAAAACCCAAGGTTGAATGCAGGTTTACCATGCTTGCGCTGGTAGATTCGATTATAGACTTCATGGAAGTCATGCCAGTCTTTTCTGGTAGTCTGATGGCCGGCAAGCCAGCGTATGGAGAATCCGGCTTCCGAGACTTTTCTTCGTTCCTGACGAATATTTTTCCTCTTCTTTGACTTGAGTCCATCAAGGAAATTGTCAAACGAAGTATAGTCGTGATTATGCCACTGGAAGTGGCAGTCGCTGCGGACCAGGGCATTATTGGTATTCAGGTGTTCCCGGTCAGACTGATCCGGAAACAGGCAGTGCAAGGAGCTGTACCCATAGCGGTCCATGATGGAGTTTATGACCTCTAACAGGATTGGCACATCCTTGAAGTTCCGCTCCTTGTCACTGATGATTCTCGGTCCGGTCGCTGGAGTGAATGGAATCGCATTTACCAGTTTTGGATAATATTGCTGACCATGGCGGTGATAGGCATCGGCCCAGGCATGATCAAACACGAATTCCCCCCACGAATTGTGTTTTTCATAAAGAGGCATGGCAGCCACGAGCCTGGATTTTTCGTACAAGGCTATATGTCGCGGTATCCAGCCGACTTCCTTGCCGACGCAATGATGGCGTTCCATGGCCACCAGATAGCGGTGCTTGAGAAATGGATAATCGTTTCTCAGCATGCCATCCCAGGCTTCGGACGGAATCTCATCAATGCCATGATGGATCTGCACCGTTAATTTCTGTGCCTCGTGTTCTGCTGTTTGCTTGCTCATTCCGGGGTGAGGAAAATTGTCTGGAATTTCCATGTGTGGATTAACGATTGTTAACTTCTACGCGGTGCATCGACGATGAGTTCGAAGGCAACGAATCCGAGGAACATGAACATCGTGCCTGTCGAAGCACAAGAATATCCTGTGTAATCCCTTGAGCCGCTGGAACAGGCTTTGATCTCGTTGTGCCTCCGGCATGACTTCCTGTCGTATTTCCGGGGAGAGACGCGGTTGCTCTTCGGATTTGCCAAGGACATGAAGCCGAGACCGCCAGGCTCATCGGCGACCCTGTGTACCGATTTTTATCAGCGTTTTCCAATCCAGAAATGAGCATGATCGGTTGAGGGGTGTTGCACTTCATAGTGGAATTGGAGTAATGAATCAGCCAGTGTCAGATTGACAACCCTAAAACCCTGTAATTATTTTCAAGGATCAAGCAGGTAGATATGTAGAGACCAAACAGTGGCCCCGCAATCCATGGGGAATTGGCTCCCCAGATGTATATGCATATCTCCAGCCGGCTGAGATGACGATGACGTTTAGAAATAAAAAAACTGACCCAGTACATGGCCGTCGCATACAGAAGTTGCCAAAACAGCATCACTCCGACAATTCCAGCTATACGGGCGGGAGTGAATCCGAGCGTGAATGTGGCATAAAGAAATATAGTCGGAAGTGTCGTAATAAAACCATTGCCCACGTCCACAATATAACCATAGGTATTTCGATCCTGATACGATTTGTCGAACAAAGAATATGTAGCCCAGACATCAGCCCAGACATTTGCCGACAGGATTTTTGATATGGTCACTCTGTCAAGAAGAAATCCAATTGCAGCCCGACGTCCGGATTGCTGTTGGCGCCTCGACCAGTATTCAGCACGTTGCTCAACGCAATCGGCTTTCAGGAAAAGGCAACACTCCCAATAGCAAATCACCAGGTTGATTGAGAAAAACAAGGTCATGAATACGTGCGCGACGTTGAAACTCTCTTGATACCAATAGCGCAAACCAATGGCAGTACCTGTCATGATCATTACGGCCAATGTTATGATCAACCATGCCGGAAGAGCCGCCCAGCTATTATCTGAATTGATGCGATAACTCACTATTCCCTCACATTTATCAGCAATTTCAGAATGGACAAAAATGACCAGAGACTGATGGAATCGTCAAGACCTGACGAATTCCCCGATCGAAACTGGAATCAGTAGAAAAGGAAATAAACCTTTTTTCAACTCAGGCATCCTGACCTCTCCTCCGGTACATTTAGATGCCGGTTGCAGCAAGCGAATGCATGGAAGAATTTTTTCCTGGTTTTTGCAATTGTTTCATGCTGAATTTGAGCATGCCGCTACTAGGTATCTTGAAACAGCATAATCCTTAATTTTGAGTCAGGTTTTCAGCATGGCGTCAACTGTACCTCCTGTACAGGCTTTTCGATTGCAGCACGCCCGCCTGACCCGTCTGCCACTGCTTCAGCCTTTGCTGCGTCTCGTCATCCTTGTGCTCGCCGTTGCGAAAGCGGACCCGGTCGATCCCCTCGCAGTCAATGAACGCCCGGATGTCATGAACGAATTTTCGGGTTAGTGGTGCCATGAGCACTGTCGAGGCAACCGGCCTGTCGTGGCGTTCCCGGAAGAACCGGCACACGCCGCCGCCGGACTGGAGCATCGGCTGGCAGACATTCAGGTACATCCGGTCAATGCCCTCGATGTCCAGGGCAGCGTGTTCGCTGAGCATGGCGTCAAGGTTCTGTGCCATCATCTCCGCAGGATCCGGTGGGTGTAGTTGCCTGGGCAATCATAACCCACCGCCGTGCAAACGGTCATGACGGCTTCCCCTGGTTGCCGTAAATGCCCCCGGAGCTGCCCACGAACTGGCCAGGCGGCCGCCGTGCCAAAACAGGACTCGTCGGTCAGAGGCTTGCCTCGCTAGCTTTTCTTCGCACATAAATCAGGTTGAGAAAAACATATATGCTTGATGACGGGCATGGTTATCCGTATTTGGAGTTCCGGATGATGGACTATATGGGGCGGTTCGGTGCCCTGTATCTGTGCGGGTTGACCACATTTGACCGCTTTATTTCGGTTACATGGAGTAGAATCTTCATGAGCCTTGTTCTCCTGGGGGTTGATGGATTCCTCATCCAACGAGTGAAGCATTGTAAAATGCCATTCTATCAGCAATGCCATGATTGGAAAGGCGTTTATTCCTTTTACCGATTGCTGTTTTAGAATTAGGGCATATCGAGTGATTGCATGTCAAATATAATCGTGATCTTTTGTTGACCGTAGCTCTCTTTGCTTCAAAATTTACATTGTCATGACAGAAAATTCGACTGGAGCTGCCAGTTTATCTTCTGCACCTGTGCTAGTTACAGGCGGAGCTGGGCATTTGGGAGCAAATCTTGTGCATCGACTGCTCGACGACGGTGTCAAAGTAAGGGTTTTACTAAGACACGAAAGCAATAATGAAGCACTTGAAAGTCTTGACGTCGAAAAATTCTACGGTGATCTCCGTGATTTGGAATCTTTGCGGCCAGCTGTCGAAGGTTGCCAAGGCATTTATCATGCTGCAGCAAAAATATCGACTATTGATGGCAACAAGGCTTATCGCCGAGAATTGTATGAATGCAACGTCGTAGGCACTCGTAACCTATTGCAGGTGGCCAGAGAGTGCGAGGCGGGCAGAGTGGTTGTAACAGGATCGTTCAGTGCAGTGGGCTACAATTTGGACAATCCTTCAGCGCCTAGTGATGAAACCATGCAATTCTACCCCTTGGTGCGCACTATGCCTTATGAACGCAGCAAGGCATTTGTTGAACATGAATGTTGGCAAGCAGTCATGAAAGGGCAGGATGTAGTTGTTGCCATATGTTGTGCTTTAATCGGCGGATGGGACTTTTATCCTTCTCGCTTGGGCAGAACCATGGTTGACTATACCAATGGCAAGTTACGGGCTTATGTTGACGGGGGTTTTGAATTCGTAGCGGCACGAGATATTGTTGAAGGTCATCTGCTTTGCATGAAAAAGGGGCGCTCAGGCGAAAGGTATATCTTCAGCAGCGGGTATAAAACCATATCCGAGATACTGCAGATGTATGAAGAGATATCCGGCATCCCTCCTCCGGCCAGACGAATTCCGACCCCTCTGATGCTGGTATTTTCAGAAGTTGCGAGTGCTTATTTGAGCAGATTTCACCCTTCGTTCCCCCAGAGATTTACACCCGGGGCCATTCACCTCTTGCAGTTGTGTCGTCATGCGAGCACTCAAAAAGCACAACAAGAGCTTGGCTATAAACCAAGCAGCATAAGGGATGCAGTGAAGGAAGCTTACTCGTTTCACTACCATCGCCGACAGGTTATCATCAATCCGCATGCCAAGCCCCCCGAATTAGACGGCATGAAATGGAAATAATGCTTTCAATCAACTAATGTCCTTATATCACTGAAGCTGAATATTCCATGTATTATTGAATAAAACATGAAGATAATAATGACTTCCCGCATTTCTTCCCAACCCTTTCTGTGTTTGGGTAGAAAATCTGCAACAGCTCCAGACAATGCCTCGAAAGGGAGGAAGAACGGATTTCCCCATCCATTTTCCGAGCAGGGAAATTTTCAGGCGTGAGAAGCAGCCCTGTTACAAGGAGTCCCAGTTATCGAGAAACCCTTGACTGCATCGAATTCATAGATAATGCCAAGTAAATTAATTCTCATGAAGGGTGATATCCAAAATCCTTCACGCCTTCACTTGCTCGATAACCTTTCCGGCAACACTGGTCGGGCAGAAACAAGCCATGAGTAAAGGACCAAGGCAATCGAATGGATCCGGCAAGGTCCAGTATTCAAGGGGGAAGCCCCGAAAGATTGCCATTATCGGCGGGGGTGTTTCGGGCCTGGCGGCTGCCTGGGCGCTTAATCAGCATCCGGAAAATTTCGATTTTCAGATTTTTGAATCTGCCTCCCGGGTTGGTGGTAACGCCATCACAGCCGATATGCCGCAAGACGACGGTACTACTATCCCGTTTGATATCTCTGTCACAGCATGTATTCCAACCCTGTATCACCATATTCTTCTCTTCATGAAGCAGCATGGTATCGATTTAATAGATACCAGATTCAGTTATAGCGTGAAGTACCATGGTGAAATCTACGCCCACGAATTTGATTCCAGCATACGGGAACAATTGCATGCAGAAATTCAGCGCTTTCAGAAAATTCTACAACGCTTGCAGTGGGTCGGGGGACTCAACCGGACACGGTCAAAGTTGCTCAATGCCCTAAATCCATTCAATTACATGACGATGGGGATGCTCCTTAACATAGCAGGATTTTCCGGGGATTTTCGCTATAAGGTTCTCAAACCCATGTTTGTCAATTTTCTCATGGCAACTAACGTGTTTGACATGCCGGCATCCCTGTTTGCCCGCTATTTGGAATTTTTTGACGTTGAATCAGCGACGACTATGCAAACCTGGGACCAGGGAACGCGACGAATTTATGAGGAAATGTCATCGGGGTTCAAGGATCGCATCCACCTCGAATGTCCGGTTCGTAAAGTGCATCGCAGTGCATTCGGCGTTGTAGTTGAAGACAGCAGGGGCAACAGGCAAAATTTCGATGATGTGGTTTTTGCCTGTAATGCAAACCAGACATTGATGCTGCTGTCCGAACCAAACTTTCTGGAAAGATGGTTACTGTCCTCTATTCGTTATGAAAGTGAACTGCACAACCATGCGATTGTTCACTCGGATGCATCGCTTCTTCCAGATAACGAGGTGAAGGTGCTTGAAACCAGAAGCAACCATATCGAGCAATATGGTGCGAGGCCGGACAATTACGAAATCACCTATATTATGCATAATCAACAACCGTGGGCGAACAAGTCGGACAAGCCCTGCCTGGTTACTTACAATCCTATTAGCGAAATTGACAAAACCAGAATCATAAAGAGATGGTGGTTCCAGCATATAGTGCACGATGTTCGTCATATCGCCCTGACGATTCATCTTTTTCGGCTTATTCAGGGTCGCCGCAGGTCTTGGCATTGTGGAGCACATACTTTACTGAACAGTCAAGAAACCTGCTTCATTACAGGCTTGGTGACCGCCAGGCAACTGGGAGCCGAATATCCATTTAGAGATCCAGAGGCGAAAAAGTGGTTTAATTTCTATGGGCGAATGATGTACGGTTGGCGACTAAGGAAGGCCTAACAGGTTCATGATGGCTTGCTTGATTTGCAAACGCTGACCTTAAAGCAGGCAATTCAGTTTTGCCATTCATGACTAGGATACTTCCGAAGGCGTTGTATTTGTGA
>VXPI01000001.1:3793-8702 GCA_009839585.1 Gammaproteobacteria bacterium | reverse complement strand
CCGTTGTTTTCATTCATGAATAATACCACAATCCCCCTTTTCTGGCAAGCACTAGTTAAAACCCAGAGGCTGAGGATGCCGGGGTCAGTATCCGTTCCGGCTACCCGGGCTCATGAGAAAATTCCGAGCAAGTCGGATTTGTGCCAATTCATCCGATTTGAGTCTATGATCTATATCTTCACTTAATGAAAACTCAATTCGGTTATTCAACTTTTTTGGAATTCAGGCTCTTCGGATGTTTCCAGTAGAAGGATAGTAGCCAGCATGACGACGTTATTTCTCTCGCAGCCTTCGCCATAGGCCAGCAAGCTTGAAACGAGAGATGCGGAACTCGATCAAAAGTCCATTCCCTTTCTTTTATTTCAACAGACTTTGGGTATAATCCGGTTTCCTGCGAAATGATCAAATAAACTTGATCGGCTTTTCAAACACGTTAGAAAAGTTACTAACGTAAAAAATCTGAATATGGGGTGCTAGCTCAGTAGGTAGAGCAGCTGACTTTTAATCAGCGGGTCACAGGTTCGATCCCTGTGCACCCCACCAGCATTTCGCAGCATCAACGCATAACCACTTGATTCGGGGTTATTGTAGCACGAAAGCCTGACATCCTTGCGTAAACATCAGTGAAGCATAATCGTAACTGATGAGCAAGAAAGATGATAATCAGCGTGTCCAATTCCAAAGGCGGCGTCGGCAAGACAACCCTCGTCGCCAACCTCGCGGGGTTCCTGGCGGATCGCGGCAACAGGGTACTTGTTGTCGATGCCGATATCCAGCCTACCCTGTCCTCCTACTACCCGTTAAACTACCAGGCGAAGCACGGGCTTCGCCACCTGATCATGGAAGCCGATACCACTGACGTGGTATCGAAAACCGCCATTGACGGTCTCGACCTGGTGTTTTCGGATGATCCGAAAGGAACCCTCCAGAACTTCATCCTGCACGTGCCGGACGGACGCCAGCGTCTGGACTATACCCTAGGCACCCTGCGGGACCGGTACGACCACATACTGATTGACACCCAGGGTGCGGTAGGACCGCTACAGGAGTCGGCGATCTACGCCGGCGACATCGTGGTCAGCCCGGTCCGTCCCGACAGGGTGAGTGCCAGCGAGTTCAAGCGAGGGTCAGTGCGCGTGGTGGCCGAAGCCCGGAGCATGGCACCCCGCATCGGGCTGTCCGTCGGACCCATGCATGCACTGCTCTACGGCATCGACCGCACGGCCGATGCCCGCACGTTTGTCGAGGCCCTGACCGGGCTGCTCGACAACAGCCCCCAGGTCGACCTGCTCAGGACGCGGGTACCCGCAACGGTGGCCTACAGGCGGGCTGCTTCCCTTCGGATGCCGGCCCACCGCGTCGACCGGGTTAGGCATGGGAAGACCCCCTGTGCGTCCGAAGTGATGTCCTCCCTTGTGCAGGAACTGCTGCCCGAAACGAATGCCGGAGCAAGGCGATGAACCGGCCCAGCGTAGAACAGGTATCCGAACTGCTGGAGACGGACCACTTCGGAACCGGTGACGGGGCGGACGCAGGGCCTTCGGCCACCGGCGACCCGGTTGCCGACAGCGTTATCAGGCTGAACCTGGACCAGATTCACGAGTTCGACCGCAATCCCAGGCGGGCGCCGAATGCCGAATACGACCTGCTGAAGGCCAGCCTGTTCAAGACCGGTGCCGCCCGGGTCCTGCTGGTCGTCACCCGCCGTCCGGGAGAGGATGAATACTTCCCTGCAGCGGGCGGCAATACCCGTCTGCGCATCCTCAAGGAACTGTACGCCGAATTCCGGGACGAGAAATACTACTGGATCAACTGCAAGTTCACCCCGTACCGGAACGACGTCGTGCTGATGATCGACCACCTGTCGGAGAACGACCACCGGTCCGAATACATCTACATCGACCGCGCACGTGCAATCTGCGAACTGTATGACCAAATGTCATGGGATGCCGGAGGCGAACTGTCGCAACTCAAGTTCATCGAGCAGCTTATGGACATGGGATATCCGGGGCTCGGGCGTACGACTTTTCAACGATACCAGCTTGTCGCAAGCCTGTATGAACACATTCCCCGGGCCCTGGATGCCGGAATGGGAAAACGCGCGATCGATCGCCTCAACGATTTCCGCATTACGCTGGAATCCTTTATCGCCAGGGCAAGCCGGAGCGATGCGGAGGTCAGCGAGCGCCTGGAATCACTGTTCCACGTCACGCTCTCGGAGAACGACAGTGAAGAAGGCATTGACCACGCTGCCGTGGCCAGCGACCTGTTTGCCCTCCTTGCCCCCGGCATGGAACGGTATGCGCCGGGAACAAGTACGGAAGAGATAACGGCATTATTGACGAAGCTGTTCTCAAGATACCAGCAGAATACGGACGTTAACGTGTCCCTGGAAAACAGGAGACTGGAGCCCGTAACGCAGTATCGGCCCGAACGTCCCGGCCCGGTCCAGCATATATATACCGGTGCCGAATCCGACGGTTCCGGACAGGGCTACGACAGCGAGGCCGACAGTACAGAAGACGACATTGTGTCGTTCCCGTCTCCAGCCCCCCTGCAGGACACTGAATTCGTGCCCGAACCGGATCCCGGCGAGCCGGATCATCCGCCCTCCGGGGGCCGGCCACCGGCCGGAGACCGCCAGCAGAGGTACGTGCAACTGCTCGACCACGCGCATGACTGTGCGAAAAGACTGGCGCAAGCGCATGGACTCGGGCAGCTCGTGCAGAAGTTCGACCTGCCCATGGGATACGGATACTGGGTAGAACTTCCCGCCGGGAACCTGGACAGGACGACCGCCACGACCTGGTGGTGGCTGTTCGAACTGTCCGCCATCGCACAGCCCCTGGTCGAAGATCCTGATCTCGTATATCCGGATCCGGAATTCGGAAACTCGCAGTTTGCGGCGATGTACCGGCAGGTCGAACAGGGGCGGGGCGGGATTTCCCTTGCCGAACTCGACCAGCTGCCGGACAAAAAACAGCGAAACGAGACGGTCTACTGTCAGGCGCTGCGCGTCATCGAGAACCAGGTTCCCCGATATCACGATCACGTCAGGTATCTTGCCGACGTGCCGGACCCGCAATACGGCCTCGTCACCAGTCTCCTGAACGCCTATCGTGCCATCAACAGGCACAGGACGACACCCGATGACGGTCAATAGGGAGGTGGCCAGGATGGTGATTCAAAACCTGATCGAGAGTGCCGGAAACGGGCATGCCGGAAACCTGTCCGACCAGGAACGACGTGACCTGATGAATCTTACTCCGCTGGAAATCGAGCAGGTTGCGACAGGTTCCGAGTCACTGGTGACAGTCGATGTATCCGGTCTGCTGCGGTGCGTCAGCCAGGGCCGGCGGAACTCCCTGATCAGGGACCTGGTCCAGGCCGGCGCCAGCAACCAGGTGCTGCGCCAGATTTACGGCGCATCTCCCAGGATTCTGACCCGGCTGCGCCGGGAAGCCGGCATCAGCAATCCCGGGAGGCCGCGGCGACTGTCAGAGGACGAAGAGAACCGGGTGCTCGACTATTGCGAAACAGCGCCGCCGTCAAGCCATGCGGCGCTGAACCGCGCAGTGCTGATGGCAGAATGGTGCCTCGGAGCGCACCGGACACTGGATCTGCCATTCATGAGCCTTCATGAATGGGCAGCCAGCCGACTGGGAGAGTAACGATGAAGCCATCCTCCTCTCTTGAGCGCGTTCTCACCGGTGCGCGCGAGTTTGCGCGCGACAGGAACAGCGATGCGGTGCTGTTTCTCGGACAGCCGACCGATCCCATTCCCCGTGCCCTGGTCCAGGACAGTGACCTGCCGCCGTGGGCGCGGCTGCTCTGGTGCTATTTCCGGCAGCTGTCGGACACCCCGGCCAGGGCAGGAACGATGTCCGGCTATGAAACCATTTGCAGGAGCATGGGCATCGGAAGCCGCGGCACGGTCGCGGCCGCACTGCATGCGCTCAGGGTGACACGCTGGATCACGCTGTTGCCGCCACAGTCGACCGACCGGGGCGGCAGGCCTCCGAATGTCTATCTGCTGCACAACATGCCCCTCACCTACGAGCAGGCCATGGATCTGGACCCGGAATACGCAAGCCACATTGCGGAGGCCGTGGCTTCGCCGAACAAGGCCATTCGCAGTCTTGCACAACGGATGCTGGACGGTGCAATGATGTCCGTGACCCGATCCGAAAACGACATTGACCGGATCACGGCGTGGGTGCTGCCTTCCAGTGCGGTGGAACGTTCCTGGAACGGCTATCAGCGATCACCGGTGAATGCCGGCGAGGACGGCGGGCATGAGCCGGATCATTCCCGTGTTCCCGGGGAAGACCGGGAACTGGATATGCATCCTGAAATCCTAGGACTGTCGCCCGCAAGCGTGAAACTGATGGAAATCAAGATCAGGCAGGTGGAGCCGGAATACCGGCAGGCGTATCTTGATGAACTGGCCGTCCGGTGCATCGAGGGCCGGGAGTCCGGCAAGGTGATCGAGAATCCAGTCGGATATCTGTCGTGGCAGGTGAACGAGCACAGACGGGGAGAGATCACGCTGACCGGCAAGGGCGAGCGTCTGCAGGAGCTTCTGGACAAGAAGCTGGTCCGGCAGGAAAAAGAGAAATGGTCCGAACACAGAAGAAGACTGATCGATCTTGGGTTCGAGCTGGACGGCCTCAACCGCCTGCTCGAATACGGCAAGTCTGGCGGCCGCAAGCCCGATGAAGACCTGCTTGCTCAAAAGAAATGCCTCGAAAATAAAATGAGCGAATTGCGGGAGCAGATAAATGGGGCAAACTGAAACCAGACCAAGGGAGTTTAGTACGATAATCGTACTAAACCCCGGAGAGACATTTGGTACGATTATCGTACTAAACCCCGGAGAGACATTTGGTACGATTATCGTACTAAACCC
>VXPI01000001.1:1355-3629 GCA_009839585.1 Gammaproteobacteria bacterium | reverse complement strand
CAGAACCTACGACAACTGACGCAATGAGCAATGGCAGAAGAAACAATGAATACCAGTGACAGGCTGACCGGAATATGGGGCAATTTCGCTACCGGAAAGAACCCTGAACCACCAGCCATCCGACCGAACGAGACTGCATCGGCACCGGGAAGGCCGGGGCCCGGCAGACTGCAGGGCACCATCGATGCGGAGATACACAGCAACCAGGCCCTGTTGCTGGTCAACGGGCGCCGGGACCCGGCCGGGGGTTCGATACCCGGACTGCTGGGCTTTGCGAAGAAGTCCGGCAGTGCCTGGTTGATGTCCGCCGCGGACGATCCGTTTGCGGACTACTTCCTGATCCAGATCGAAAACCGTTACGAGGAGATTCTCGAGCGGGTCCGGAAGGCGGGCGAGCACTACCATGCGGCGCTGGACGAAGCGCTGGCCAACGAGGTGCGCGGAACCGACGGCCGCACCGGGCGAGCCTACCTGCTCTCGGAAACGGTTTCGGCGCAGCCGAAGAAATTCCAGTTCCGGTTCGGGAGCCACGCAAGCCGGACCCTGTACGTGATTGTGCAGTTCGACCGGCTTGCGCTGCTGATCATGGCCCTGATACACCGGGGAATCATAGACAGGGACCAGGGGAAGGCGGAAATTGACGAGGTGTGGAAAATGCTCCGGGGCATGCTGGGACTGGGGAACAACTGGGTCGTGACCAACTGCACCAGGCAGGACCTGAGGGAACGAAACAGTGCCGCGGCCGAGGCCGTTCGCAGACTGTCTGAAAAGAACTTTGTCGACATGAGGATGTTCGGGGGGGCGGAGGAGATGTGCGACTACTTTGCGGGATATCCGCGACCCAAGTGGGCACCGAAGCTGCGACAGGCACAGGAGCAGGATTAAGTGTGTAAAACACGGGTGCCGTGTAAAGCGTCTAAAGGGCCCTTTAAGGGTAAGGGAGGAATCATGGGAATCGGGGGTCATGTTTTACATTTCGGGGTGCTCCACGGGGGTGCGCCCCGGGTAGCCGGAAATACGGGAGACTGAATTGAGTTTACGAAAACACGGAGAGCGCGTGGGGCGCATGAAGGAGATTGATTCCGACCTCGAGCGGGTGCGGGACCGCATGAATCACCTGGTGGTGCAGATCAATGAATTGCTGCGCAATGACGCCGGGCCTGACGGATTGACAGGGGATTACGGGGTGACATGCCGGGCAAGGACGCACGTCTACGGAGGGATGATGTCGGTGCGCTACATGGTGAGACAGGGGCTGGACGGAAAGCACACGACCCGTTCCAGCCTGATGGAAAGGACACCCCGGAAGGCCAGCGACTGGGGATCTGGACTCTCCAGTCCGGAGCCCGCAGGGAGCGGAGAGGCGCGGTGGATCACGGAGGTGGCAGACCACAGGAAAAAGACCTTGCTGGAGCTCGACCGGGAGCGGCGGATGCTGAATCACCAGTACCGCACGCTGTTTGCCGAGCGGAGGTCATTGCGACAGCTGCATGCGGAAGAGAAGGCCCTGAAGGCCCTCTGGCATGAAGCTGGTTTTTAACCGGAACCGGAGAATTATCATGATTACAGTTGAAAGAGGATATGTACACGAAATTGAATTTCAGTCGATCAGCCGCGGGGATGAACCGGCGCGCGATCTGGCACGGATGCGGGTCAACATCGACCGCTCGTACCGCGATGGCGACAACGAGGATGGCTCGGCACGCTACAACCACGACAGGGATTTCTGGATCAATGTCGAGATGTGGGGAGCGCGGACCCGGTCTCTCAGGGGCATCGTGAACAAGGGGGCGCGGATCCTGATGACCGGGCGCTACGACAACAGCACCTGGACCGACAAGGAGTCGGGCGAGCCGAGAAGCCGCATGATCTTCGTGGCCAGCCAGCTTGCGATCAGTCCGGATTCGGTCGAAAGCATCGCCTACCGGAAGAAAGGCGGCGAGGACGATGCTCCGCAAGCCGATTCAGACGGCGGGGAGGCTGCATGATTTCGGCCCATTGCCGGAGTGGCCCACCGGGGGCCACTCTGAGCGTGATGTTCTGGCCCGATGCTGAAACTACCGCCAGAGACTGGATCGGCAGGGAACCTGACGGACTTGAGGCCTCGTGTACTGATGCTCAAGCCAGTGTTCAAGATCTGCCGATCCTCTCATTATCCGGTCGCATTCATTGACGTTCATACCGTGCATGACCGCTTCATCCAGCAATGCGTTGTAGGATTTTTCAAGTGCGACTATTTTGTCGACGAGCAGTTTGACGATGTTCCTGTCCAGT
>VXPI01000001.1:0-1255 GCA_009839585.1 Gammaproteobacteria bacterium | reverse complement strand
TCCAGTGGAGGAGTTTCATGAAGGAAATCAACAATTCGATCTACCACGACCCCGAAGAGGGCCTGCTTGCCCATGTCGAGGTGGACGGGGTGCGGCGGTTCTGTACGCTACAGGGGCTTGAATCCCGGATCGAGGCAGAGAGGCGGCATCTGCGTGACGTCTCGCATCTGGTGGAAGCGCACGACCAGCTCGCCCTGGCGGACCGGGACTACCAGAATGCGCTGTGGATTCACGGCTATGTCCACCCGTGGCCCAGTGGAGAGGATGCGCCAGTCAATCATAAATGAATATTTATGGAAAATGCGCCAAAAAAGCAAAAACAGGGCAAAAACCCTGAAACTTGCAGCAGGATCAGGGTGGCCCCCGGGTGGCCACACCCTCGTTCCGGGCATATTCATAAATAATAATTATGAATATGGAGACAGGGGTTGCGCCATGAAGGTCTTTCTGTGCGAAAAGCCGGCCCAGGCGCGGGACATCGCAAACGCGGTCGGGAAAGCGGAGCTGAAGACGGGGTTCCTGCAGGTCGGCAATGACGCATTCACCTGGTGCGTGGGGCATCTCTACGAACAGGCCGAGCCGGACGAATACAACCCGGAATACCGACGCTGGAACCTGGATCACCTGCCAATCGTCCCCGAAGTCTGGAAACTCAAGCCCAGGGACCGGGTGCGCAAGCAGATCAACGCAATCCGGGAACTGCTCAGGCAGGCGGAAGAGGTAGTCATCGCCACCGACCCGGACCGGGAAGGCGAGGTGATCGGGCGCGAGGTGCTGGACGAGCTGCGCTACCGGGGACCGGTGCGGCGGCTTTTGCTGAACGCACTCGATGCCGCTTCCATCCGCAAGGGACTCGCGGCGATCCAGGACGGGAAAAAGACCGAACCACTCTACCAGGCCGGCCAGGGACGCAGTCGCGCCGACTGGCTGGTCGGGATGAACCTGACCCGGGCGTATACGCTGCTCGGAAGGGCCCGGGGTGCCGAGGGCGTGACGCCGGTCGGGCGGGTGCAGACCCCGACCCTGAACCTGGTCGTCATGCGGGACCGGAAGATCGAGAACTTCACGGCCTCGGACTACTTCACCGTGGAGGTGATGTGCCGGCATGTCGAACACGGCGCCTTCGAGGCATCGTGGAAGCCGGACCCGATCAGGCAGGATGCCTTCTGCGACAGCGAGGGAAGATGCGTCCAGAAGAAAGAGGCTCTGATGGCAGCCGGGATCCTGACACAAATGGCACTATGCTCGGCAGGAG
>VXPI01000269.1 GCA_009839585.1 Gammaproteobacteria bacterium | reverse complement strand
CCGCTGACTTTCTGTTTGGTCTTGGCCATTCTGAGGTCGCGCTCTGACCGGTTGCTGGTGAACGGCACCTCGGGCTGTCTGGCAGATATTTTTGACTTGCAGGATTTCCAGGAAGAACAGTTTCGACAAGAGTTCGAAGGCTGCTGAGAACCGAGCCAACCTGGAACGAGATCAATGAGTGCCAAGAGCATCTCATATGGGCGCTGATCAAATCTTGAAGACTGCGCCCGCCTGCATGCTGGATCCAAATTTCCGAACCCGATATCAGCCACCTCACTGCCACATTGGTCGCTCAGGAAATTTCATACGGGAGAGTTTTTTGACATTTTTTTGGAAGCAGTAGTTTCCAGCCCTGCCGCTAAATGGCATAGCCAATTGTTCCTTCAGACATTTTCCGCAAAAAGTCGCCGAAGGAAGGAATGGGAATCCGGTAGTGCTTTGGCGGCCTGTTTATTTCCATCAGGACTCCTGCATGCAGGGCATTCGTAAGAAAGTCGTCGAATGTGGTCTTGGAATCTTTCAGAAAGGAAGCAGTCATCTTGCGCAGATAGGTCCTGGATAAAACCCCATTCGGCACTTCACTGGCAGCTAGGGCAATCTGTTCATAAACGACAGTGTCCTCAGAGCATGCTTCAAGCCGAAAGCTGTAATATTCTTCCTTCAGTTCCTGGCCATGCTTGAGTATCTCTGCCAGCATGGTTTCTTCAATTACCCCTTCGTGGTCCCGAATGAAGCCGGCAGCGGCAACAGATACACATTTAATGTGCTGAGGCCAACCTTGCGATAGCCTTGCCAATTCATCCACCCATACCGCTTGAATACTGGCAGGGACATCAAGATCATAGGCATTGAAAATACCTTGTATTGCACTTGAAGCCTCTTCATGCGAGAGAGTGTCCAATGTGATTACCCTTCCTCTGGCAAATCTGGAAAGACCACACTGACGCAACGCCCCTTTTGTGTCACTCAGGCCAAAGAAAGCGGCAATCATGGGAATGCCCTTCGTATCTCGATGGAGACAATCCATAACTGCTTTTGTGGACTCGGAAACAGGTATATTCTGGGCTTCATCGACAAAAATCACCGTATGGATGTCCTTGAATAAAGGTGCCACCTCACGAAAGACCCTTTCGGCAAGAACATCTTCCTGATAATGGGCATTCGTCGGCTTGCCATGCACGGTCACATCTAGCCCCCCAGCACTCACCGTATAACCACGTTTCGCCAGATCAGACAATAGTTTTTTCCCAGTATCCCACAGTTTTTCAAGCTTCTTCGAGTTCTGTCTGGGAAACCTTTCCAAGAGTCGTTCCCTCTCACGGTTAGCTTCCTCAATCATGATCATAACGACCCCCTCCGCCGACATCAATGCTGCAGGACCAATGGATATCGCTACCCATGGATCTTCGGGAGTTGAATGCAGACGTACTGCTTCCATGCATTCGGCCATGAGAGCAGATTTGCCAGCACCCGGAGCGCCCTGAAACACCATCGTACCCCCGCCAATACGGTCGGCCTTCAACAAACTGACCGCATTCTGAAAAACCCCATATTCGTGGTCACGCCCCCGAAAGAATGCTTCACGGCCAACTTCAGCTCGGTCTACATCGCCAAGCAAGACTTCCAGCGAGGGCGGTTCAACAGGTATCGGTTTGGGGAAAGATAGATTGTTCATGTGACAATCATTTCATGGAGGTCTTGATGATGGGCCATCTGTAATAACTTGCGCAACCTGACATAGCCAGAGCCAAGATTTGCCATGACGAAATACATCGGCAATGGGTTGAAATAGTAGGACATAGAGTCAGTATGAAATGGTTTTGTGCGGATTCTGCACAAGTTATTTCGGTAAGGGTCTAACACGGGTGGATTGTTACAATCTTTGTTGATTCAGGACCACACGCATACACATAAAGATTTTGTGCTTGAGCAGTAAGACTGTGGCCTAATGGAAATCGGATTCACTCAGCGACCTTATCTAACAAGAGAATGATTGGACCAGCATTCTGTCTACCATGATTCTTCTTCAATGCCATACATAAGCCCAATTGGACTATACGTACATAGCGTTTGTTGAGATCAAACCCTTCATACCCTGTGGAGTTGTAGGCGAGTAGCAGTGTTTGCTGTAATTGATTGTACAGCACCGCTTAGGATGTTGGAAAGTCGGGATTGTCACCGGAACAATCACATGATGACATCCTGCTTGATTGGCAAACTCTATTTTCTCTCTTGTGAATGTGCATCCCATGACAGCTACACTGATATGATTAGCCCTTTGGCAAAGCAGATATCCTACTCCCATAGCAACATAGATCGGGGATTTTTCATCATTTTGCAGTCGGTCCAAAAGGATTTCCACGGTAATGCCCTTCAACAAAACGCCCGTTGCGAATTCCAGGCTTACATATCCGGGGAAAGGAACCAGTCAAGATGCATCCAACAAGCGTATGCACTCCGGAGATAAGCGCGTACAACCCTCTGTTCCAGATAGAATTGGTTATTCCATCTCCAAGCATGTCGACTTCGCCGGCCGCCTCATGTCCCTAAATCACACCCTAGTCGATACTTGTTGAGCATTCTTTCACTCTGGCCGGTCACGGGCAGTGAAATCAAGCCTTTTATTTGTTACTATTCGTCTGAATAATACTGGTTGATAGCATCTTGGCCATAAACGAAGAAGCACTAGAATTATCCAGAGTACCGCTGTTTTCAAAGCTCGACCCAGCAAGGTTGAAGCTGATCGCCTTCACCAGTGATCGGCTGAATCTGGGCGAACAGGAATATCTCTTTTTCCATGACGACCCTTCCGATTCCGTTTATCTGGTGCTTGACGGCATCTTGCAGGTTACTGTTGAACATGATGACGGATCTGTTGACGTGATTGCAGAACTCGAAAAAAACCAGCTAGTCGGTGAAATGGGGGTTATCGCAAATACGCCCCGCACCGCTTCAATAAGATCATCAGGGCACAGTACGGTACTGAAAATCGAAGCAGATACCTTCCTGTCCCTGTTAACCGAAAACCCGAGCATGTCGCTACATGTAATGCGGGAATTGACCAGCAAGTTAAGCAAGACGCACCTCCAACTGGTAGAGTTGAAAGAACAAACAAGCCATTAGCGTTAGTCATGAACACTCTCGAAAACCGTTTCATTGATCTTTGGTGTGCTTACTCAAGGAGTCCGAACCGTCAATTAGCGAAGGATGTCCACCAGGGACTTGTGGAATACTACAATGAAGACTGGAGAAGCTATCACACCTTCAAACACATTCGAGACACATTGCGATGGCTGGATGACTGCAAGGAGCATGCTGATGACAGCGATGCCATTGAGATGGCAATCTGGTTTCATGATTGTATCTATGTGATAGGAGCCAGCGACAACGAAGCCCGGAGTCGCGATTATTTTCTTGGCGTGTCGGGTGGTGCGCTCGACGATAGATTCCGGGGCCGAGTGGCCCATCTCATCATGGACACCTGCCATAATGAAAAACCCGACTCCAATGATGGAAGACTCATTGCGGACATTGATTTAACCAGTTTTGGCCTGGCCTGGGAAGACTACTATTCGGACTTCATAGATGTGCAAAAGGAGTGCTGCATCCACAAGCCGGCAACCTTCGAATCCAAAACCTTTTACATGAACAAGTTGAAAGAGCGCAAAACGATCTACTATTCGGATTTCTATCTCCAGCACTATGAGGCTTCAGCACAACATAACATTGCGAATCATCTTGACCGGATTACCCTGGAATATCAGGAACAGGGAACTGTGTCATGAAGATACGTCAAACCGTTCAAGAATCTCCGAAATCCGTGTCTGTGCAACCCGGAGCGAATGATCGGACAAGAATTTCCTGTTCGCATGCGCACGCATCCGACTCCTGACCGCTTGATCATTGACCAGCAGTTTTAACCGATCAATGAATAACGACCTGTCATCAGGAGGCACCAGAAAACCATTTGCCCCGTCTTCAATGATCGTGCCAACGCCGCCGTAGTCATAAGAGAGTGTTGGCAATCCATAACTTGTTGCCTCAAGCAGGGCCATTCCAAACGCTTCGTTCACGGACGGCCAGACATAACAATCCGCCGTTCGGAACCAACGGGCGATCTGGATTTGGTCCAGTTCCCCTGTAAACAGGCAACGTTCATCAATACTGGAGAACAAGGATCTTACTTCCCCGAACCTTGCACCATCTCCGATGACAATTAAATTCCAGTTCTCATCCGAAACCGCCTCCAGTGCCGCAGACAGTTCTCGATACGAACGCAATTTATCACCAGAACGCATCATTGCAACACAAGTCAGCCATGCCGCTTCAACATTCAGGTTTTCATGCATATTTGCAAAACTCCTGCGGTCCGGCGATTCGCCACCCAGATCCGGATTGGCTACGAACGGCATAATCCTTTTCATGCTTCCGGGATTGGGAAGCAGCTCCGATATGCAGTGTTCATCCACAGGGTTCAGACATAAAATCGCATCGGCCGACCGAATGCATGCCTTTGCCCGCTCATGACCCACCGCCCAGTCACCTCCGGCCTGCCGGGGGGCAAATGAAGCCTCTGCAATCAAATAGGGAACTTTCAAAAACCGGGCAAGATCGAGCCCCAGCCAGTCGGGAGACTTGTGGTACACATGATAGACAAATACCAGATCCAGTTTTCTGGTCTCCCGGTCCTTTTTCAGTCGTTCAAGATCAAGGATTATGGCCGAACGAGACTCTTCTTGCCGCGCTGCATCACCCTTCCCTTCCCAACTGCTCTTCACCGACAGAATCTTCACCGTGTGCCCTAGTCCCTGGAACAGTTCGATGAACAAATTTGCGATCTTCCGATCTCCTGAAGGAACCGGGTGACCGGGATGCTTCATCGGAGCATAAAACCCGATGATCATTCACTCAGCTTGTCGACAAGCAGTTGTACATTGTGCTTTAGATCGAAAGCTGCTTCCACAGTCCTTCGCCCTTCGCTACCCAAGGTGTCCCGACATTCCGTATCCCTGATCAGCCTCTCGATGGCCTTCGCCAGCGCATCAACATCTCCCGATTTCACGATCAGTCCGTTTTCGTCATGTCGGAGCAACTCCGGAATCCCGGATATATCCGTTGAAATGCAGGCCAATCGCTGGGACAAGGCTTCCATGAGCACATTCGGAAGCCCGTCCCGGTCACCATCTGAATCAATTCTGGAAGCCAGAACAAAAATGTCGGCATCTCGATATTGCTCAAGAACCCTGCTGAAGCTCAAAGGTCCCAGCCAGTCTATACGCGCCTGCAAATGCAGGGCCCTTGACTGTCGCTTCAAGTCCTTGAGCAACGGACCTCCTCCGACATGCACAAATGTCCAGTGCAGATCGTCGGGCAATTTTGCCAACGCTTCAATCACAATATCATAGCCTTTTTTGGATACCGCTCGTCCGACCGAAAGAATCCTGACCCGGGCGTACTCCGCCGACCCATTGTTGATGTGTTGTTTTGAAACATCCCGGAAACGCCCCAGATCCAGGCCATGGTACAGGAGCTGAATACTTTCTGGATTGGTACTCAAGCCCGCAAGATACTCTCGATTCGATGCCGTGCAGGTAACCAGCCATTCGAGACTGTCGAGCTTCTCCTGGATTTCCCACTTTGGAGAAGTCCATATGTCCTTGGCATGGGCCGAACAACTCCATGGTAGATTCGAGAGAATGGAACAATAGCGTGCAACAGATGCGGGGGTATGGAGAAAATGCGCATAAATCCAGTTCCGATCATCGGCGAGTTCCCGATAAAGAACCATCGCCTGCCCGAGACGACGAATCCTGTTCGCTGAGCAATCACGCCTGAGGTCCTTGAAGAATACCCGCAACAATTGCGTAAAACTTTTCGAATGCAAGCTGGATAACAACCCGAGAAAGACCCGGAACGGATGCCATATCAGGTATTCTGGCAAATACCTGACTGGTGCCTGAATCATGCTGTGGATCGGGTGTACGTCCCGATCGGTCGGATGGCGCAAGGAATATATGATGAGATTGATTCCAGCCTTCTCGAGAGCCAATAGCTCCTGCGCAATAAAGGTTTCAGACAAACGGGGATAGCCCTTAAGGATGACCGCAACTTTCTTCATCTTGCATTGGGGTACGGTTTAGATGGTGATAATATTGCAAATTGTCCAATACACAAAAAATGGTTCCCGCTTTTGGAAAATGACCCAAACAAGATAGAGCCGTCAATTTACCGCTTTATCCTCAAGCATACCACCCGAGACCAGATTCTCATTCTACTTATTACAGTAGCTTCCATGCCGGTGATTTACGGTTCTCTGGAAGTACCGAAAATCATCATTAACAGTGCCATAAACGGCAGCAACATCCCCGAGATGATTCTTGGCATACCCATGGACCAAATCAGTTATCTGCTGGTTTTATGTCTGGTTTTTCTGATACTGGTGTTAATCGCTGGAGGACTCAAATACCTGAATAACGTGTATCGCGGCGTGGTCGGAGAGCGTATGCTGAGACGTTTTCGATACGATCTTTTCTGTCGGGTCTTGCGGTTCCCCAACCAGCGTTTCAAGCATGTCTCGCAAGCCGAGATATTACCCATGATCACGGCCGAAACGGAGCCACTGGGGGGATTTATCGGTGATGCTTTTGCCTTGCCAGCATTTCAGGGTGGCCTGCTTCTGACCTATCTGTTGTTCATCTTTAACCAGGATTTCTGGCTAGGCCTGGCAGCGGTCGCACTTTACCCCCCGCAAATCTACCTGATTCCCAAGTTGCAGGCCAAAGTCAATCAACTGGCCAAGCAGCGTGTCCAGGCCGTGCGGCATCTATCTGACAAGATTGGCGAAGGCATATCCGGGGTCAGTGATATTCATCTTCATGGCACCTCGCGTTTTGAAAAGGCACATATTTCAACCAGGCTGGGAAAAATTTACCACATCCGCTTTGATATATACAAGCGCAAGTTCTTTATCAAGTTTCTGAATAATTTCCTGGGGCAGCTAACACCTTTTTTCTTCTACTCAATTGGTGGCTATTTCGTAATCAAGGGTCAGCTTTCCATCGGTGCGTTAGTTGCCGTACTTGCTGCCTACAAGGATTTGTCGACACCCTGGCGAGAACTGTTGAAGTTCTACCAGATTACCGAAGATGTGCGTGTCAAGTATTCAGAAATTATCCAGCAGTTCCAGCCTGATGGAATGCTCGACCCCAAACTGCAGGAAGATCAGGACATTCAATCAAGCACCGACAAGACACCACTTGTTGCGAACGCACTGCATTACAGTGAAGACGAATATGTCAAATCACTTGATGGAGTCAGTATCTCAATCAATCCCGGTGACCATGTGGCGATTCTGGGTCCGGGGGGGAGTGGTCGCGGCAATTTGGCCAAGCTACTGGTACGGTTACTTGCGCCGGACAGCGGACAACTCAAGCTTGGGGATAACAATCTTTCCGAATTGTCGGAAATGGTTCTGGGACGAAAAATAGCCTATGTCGATTCATCGTCATTTGTATTCAATGATACTGTTTACGCCAATTTATTTTACGGTTTGAAGTATCGACCTGTTCAATGTCCGGATTACAGCGATAGCGAACTGTCAGTCCGAAAACGTGATATTTCTGATTCAGAAAAAAGCGGCAATGCCACCGAAGATATTAATGCTGACTGGGTTGATCTTGAGTCTGCCGGTCTGGATTCTTGCGAGGCGCTGGATTCCCGCCTGCTGAATATTCTGAATATCACCGAACTCGGGCATGATATCTATCAACTTGGTCTTTATGCAATAATCGATCCGGATGCTGACCCCGAATTCGCAGAAAAGATCATGCAGGCCCGACATGCTTTCAGGGATAAACTGGCATCCGGGGAGCTCAGCAAAATGGTTGAACTACTTGAACACTATCGTTACAACGTGAATCTGAGCGTTGCCGAAAACCTGTTTTTTGGAACACCGATCAGGAATGACCCGGACTTCAGCAGCCTGATTAATGAACCGACGGTGCAATCTGTTCTGGATTCATCCGGCCTTGGAAAAACCCTGTTCGGGGTTGGCATCCAAGCTTCCAAGGTACTCAGCGAAATCTTCTCGGGTGTGCCTGAAGAGTCTCCTCTTTTTGAGCGATTCAGCTTTGTTGAATCCGACCAGTTGCCCATTCTCGATAAAATATCCAAGTTGCCGGAAGACATTGACAGGAGCGAAGTCAACGAGAATGAGGTTGATCTTGTTTTCGGCATATCAATGAAGTTGACTGTTGCACAACATCGTCTGGGGCTCATCAATGAACCGGTTCAGGAAGCAATTGTAGCTGCGCATCTTCAACTCCGTGAAGCTCTCGGTGAAGACAATGCGTTGATCGAATTCTATGATCGTGATCGTTTCGCCAAGCGCTTTTCAATCCAGGACAACATTCTGTTTGGACGTATTGTTCATGGCCAGGTCAATGCCCGAGACAAGGTGGGCAAGCTGATGGATGACTTTATCGAAGAATCGGGACTGAGAAGAGACGTTCTCTCGGCTGGTTTCAACTACCGGGTTGGTGTTGCCGGTGCCAGGCTAACCGCAAATCAGCGTCAAAAACTGACGATAGCCCGGGCTCTGGTGAAAAATCCGGATATTCTGGTCTTCAATGATGCACTCGCCGCATTTGACCGGAAAACTGCAATCAGGATTCTGACTCAGTCTCTTTCCTGCCTGAAGGGCAAGACAGTGGTCTGGATTTTAAATGATGCATTTTCACTCGCCGAATTTGACCGAATAGTGATCATGGAAAAAGGCAAAATACTCCATGAAGGCACTGCATCGGAAGTTCAGGGCAAACCCGAGGCGCTCGCTTTCCTGTCTTGAGCCGTCGACAGAAATACCGATAGCAATAAGGA
>VXPI01000045.1 GCA_009839585.1 Gammaproteobacteria bacterium | reverse complement strand
GAATCTTCCCTTCACTGGTAGAATAACGGGGTTTTCTGGGCAGACACTAAATAGACCAGTAAAGATTCTATTTCGTTGCACCAAAGCCGAAAGACTGGATATTGCAGCGACTTTCAATAAACTGGAAGTAGCTTAAGTCGGGGTATAGGTTTGCCGATGTGACCGATCCTTTGCGGATCAATAAGCGGATGCGGACCGATCGAGAATCATCCCGGTTGGTGAATATGGCAGGGAAATTGTTGACCAGGCAATCTATTCATGAGGACAGGAAATGAACATCGAATAGATGCAGGCCACAGGCAAGATTATCTGCAAACTGGTTGGCTACAGAGCGAAAGATGGAAAGACAACAGAGGAAGCGAAAAGTCCGAATGCCGGTTATAACGATTACGGAGCAGATGGAGCGAAAACTTGATTCCAGTCAGTTTAATGCTTGCCTATACTCTTGAGAAATTCATCGTCAGCGACATGCCTTAAATCTTCACCGGTCTGGATAAACACAATATGGCCGGCGATATTCTTGGCGTGGCCACCAAACCGCTCCAGTGCTCGGATTCCAAGAACAATATCAATAAAATGCCCGATGTTTCTTGGATCTTCCATGATGAATGTGGTGAGTCGTCGGATGATGGACTGTAACTGATTGTCCAGTTTCAATCCTCGCTTTACGACCTTGCCGGCTGTCTTCATGTTCTGCTCTCCAAACGAGTTCATGCTGAGTTGCAGCATCTTGCATACATATTCGGCAAGTTGGTGAATATCGCTGAGGATTTCATCGGAAGGAGGTTTATTCCCCGGCTCGAAGAAACGGATGGTCAGGCCGGCTATCTTTCTCGCTTCATCACCAGCTCGTTCGAGATCCGAAACAATTTTTCCGATTGCTATTAATTCCCGCAAGTCCCGGGCAACGGGCTGGCGTTTGGCAATCAACCGGATGATTTCATCGTTGGACTGCGAGTCCAGGTCATTCAGTTTTGAGTCACGGGCAATGATATTGTATGCCTGTTCCGTGTCTTCATTGGCGAGTGAGTCCAGAGCCTCGGTTAACTGGCTGATCGCCAGTTGGCCCATTTCCAGGATCAGACTGTTCAGGTGTTCAAGTTCCTGATCAAATCGCTTAACTATATGTCCTTCATTCATAACAATGGACCCTTTTGTCTACCGGCTGTAAAAATTAACCGAAACGACCTGTGATATATCCCTCGGTCAATCGATGGGATGGATTGGTGAAGATAATATCAGTGGCACCAACCTCAATCAACTTGCCAAGATGAAAGTATGCGGTCCGCTGAGATACTCGTGCAGCCTGTTGCATGGAATGAGTCACGATACAGATTGAATAGCGCTGGCTCAACTCATCGATCAATTCCTCGATCTTGGCTGTCGCAATGGGGTCAAGTGCTGAGCAAGGCTCATCCATCAGGATGATTTCAGGGCTGATGGCTATCGCTCTCGCTATACACAGACGCTGCTGTTGGCCGCCAGAGAGCCCTGTACCCGGTTGATTGAGGCGATCCGAAACTTCATCCCACAGTCCTGCCCGCTTCAGTGCATCCTCAACAATATCATCCAGTTCAGATTTATTGTTGGACAGGCCATGCAGATTAACCCCGTAAGCAACATTGTCATAAACTGATTTTGGAAAAGGGTTCGGCTTCTGAAATACCATGCCTACTCGAGCCCTTAACAATACAACATCCATATTTCGACTGTAGATGTCTTCGCCGTCAAGTCGTATATCCCCCTTGATCCTGCAGATATCAATGGTATCGTTCATCCGGTTCAGACACCGGATAAATGTCGATTTCCCACAGCCCGAGGGACCGATCATGGCCAGCACTTCGTTTCTGCCGACATCCAGAGACACGTTAAAAATTGCCTGTTTGTCTCCATAGTGAACATCTACGTTTTTGGTAGTCATGGCGGCATTTGGCACCGTGACTTCACCAACAGTCTTGTAGTTTGGATCATTAAGCGGATCATCGGAAATGTTCCGTTCAGTCGGCTTTGAAAATTCGAGGGCTGTCTGATTCATGAGCGATAGCTGAAGTTGGGTTGCAGAGTATATGAAGATCGTTAGTAATATTACCAGCGTCTTTCAAATTTCTTGCGTAAGAGAACAATTAGTCCATTGATGGCGATCAGAAATAGCAACAGAACCATGATCGCTGCCGAGGTTCTTTCCACAAACGCTCTTTCGGGGCTATCTGCCCAGAGATAAATTTGTACGGGAAGAGCGGTTCCGGGATCCATCGGTGAACCCGGTATATCGACAATAAAGGCGACCATTCCGATTACCAGCAAGGGCGCGGTCTCGCCCAATGCCTGAGCCAGCCCGATAATGGTTCCGGTCAGCATGCCGGGCATGGCCAATGGCAAAACATGATGCAGGACAGTCTGAACCGGTGATGCGCCGACTCCGAGAGCAGCTTCTCGAATACTTGGGGGTACGGCACCCAGAGCGGCGCGAGAACTGATAATGATCGTTGGCAAGGTCATCAATGCCAGGACCATACCTCCGACCAACGGTATGGAGCGCGGCATATGAAAGAAATTCAGAAAGATCGCCAGGCCAAGCAATCCAAAAATAATCGAGGGTACTGCTGCCAGATTGTTGATATTGACTTCAATCAGGTCCGTGAAGCGGTTTTTCCTGGCAAACTCCTGAAGGTAGATTGCTGCGGCTACACCAATTGGAAAGGCAAGCAACATGGTAACCAGAATCGTAAATACCGATCCCATTACCGCACCCAGAATACCGGCCTGTTCAGGCTCCCTTGAATCACCGTTGGTAAAAAACAGGATATTGAAGTTTCTCTCGATACGGCCCTGATCCCGCAATTGCTCGATCCATGCAATGGATCGATTCTTGAGACGACGGTTTTTCTCGGGGACGGCGGGGTCAATTCGTCCTTTCATGTAGACATCAACTTCATCATCGGCCAGCAACCAGAATGTAGTGGTTTGCCCAACCAATTCGGGATTGTCGATAACTTTCTCTCGCAAATCATACTGGGCACCACTGCTAATCAGTCTGTATAGCTCAGATTTTTCCTTTCTTTTGGTGACTTCTGGAAATGCTTCACGCAATGACCTCTTGATAATGCCAGGATAGTCACTTTTCGACAGCGATTCCTGACTGAGGCCGCCATCAAAGTCAGAATCCAGAATGGTGACATCAACTGCAATATAGGTTTGCAGTAAGGCGGTATAGCCGTTCAGGAAAGTGGTGCCCAGCAGAAACACTAGAAAGGTGACACCGCTGACAATTGCAGTCAGCCCATATGCCTTGAAGCGCTTTTCCGAGCGGTAGCGCCGGGCCAACCCCCGTTGTATCAATGCAACCTGGTTCATCTTACTCGTATTGTTCCTTGTATTTCCTGACCACATGAAGCGCAATTACGTTCAATAGGAGAGTAACCGCAAACAGGGTCAAACCTAACGCAAATGCTGCCAGGGTTTTTGGACTGTCAAATTCCTGGTCGCCAACCAGAAGGGTCACGATCTGGACAGTCACAGTGGTTACAGACTCGAACGGATTGGCAGTCAGGTTTGCAGACAGTCCCGCCGCCATGACCACGATCATGGTCTCTCCAATAGCCCTTGAGACGGCAAGCAGTATACTTCCGACAATCCCGGGCAAGGCTGCGGGAAAGACCACGCGTCTGACGGTTTCCGAAGAGGTAGCACCAAGACCGTATGAACCGTCTCTCAGGGACTGCGGAACAGCGTTAATGACATCATCCGACAAGGAGGATACAAAGGGCAGGATCATCACCCCCATGACGATTCCGGCAGCCAGGGCACTTTCACTTGAAACGTTGAGGCCAAAGGCCTCAAGGTTGTCGCGAATCAGTGGTGCAACGGTCAGTGCGGCAAAAAACCCGTATACCACTGTTGGAATTCCGGCAAGAATTTCCAGTGTCGGTTTGGCAAATGCCCGGATTTTGCTGGTTGCATATTCCGAAAGATAGATCGCCGACATCAGGCCAAGAGGAACGGCCACCAGCATGGCGATAATCGTGATCAGGAATGTGCCCGCAAACAGCGGCACCGCTCCGAACGCACCTGAAGAACCAACCTGATCCTCACGAATCGCCATTTGAGGAGACCATTGCAACCCAAACAGGAAATCCGTGATGGGTACGACCTGGAAAAAGCGTACCGACTCGAATAAAACGGAGAGCACAATACCGATCGTGGTGAAGATAGCAAGACAGGCACAGGAAATCAGAAAGGTCTTGATGACTTTCTCAACATGATTTCGCAATACCCGGTTCTTTTTTGCAAGACTCAACGCAACCAGCATGCAAATCGGCGCAACGATAAAGAGAACGAAGAGTATTGAAAGAATGGTCATTCTGCTGGCAGGTTGCCTTTATCTTGCGAAGGGGGAGTCGATACTCACTAGATAGAATATCGCTGATGGCTCTTCCTTGCGAACCTCAATATTCGGAGAGTATTATACTTAACAAAGGAAAGAGCCTACCCAACTATTGGTTGGGTAGGCTCTTGATCATTCGGATTGAAGAATATGACTCAGTCACATAGTCATGGGAATCAGGTTTGCCGCATCGTTTCCGAATTTGGAGCGTTCATCATCGGGCAGGGGAATCAGGCCTTTATCAGTCAGGTATCCTTCGGCACCCCAGGCAGACTCAGCAGTAAAGGCATTGAGATATTCCTGAATTCCCGGAATTACGCCAATGTGGGCTTTTTTCGCATAAAAGTAAAGCGGTCGCGATACAGGATAGGATCCATCAGCAATATTCTCGAATTCCGGAGCAACACCATCAATTAGGGATCCCTGAATAACGTCGGAGTTTTGATCTAGAAAGCTGAAACCGAAAACACCGAGAGCTTTCGAGTTTTCACGAAGCTTTTGAACAATCAGATTATCATTTTCACCGGACTCGATATATGCGCCATCTTCTCGTATTGTATGACAAACTGCCTTGTAGGCATTCTTGTTCGATTTTCGCATGGCCTTGACCCAATCGAAGGCCTTGCATCCGCCTTCGAGAGCCAATTCAGCGAATGCATCGCGCGTACCAGATGTTGGAGGCGGTCCGAGCACCTCAATTCTGATTGCCGGCAGGTCAGAATTTACATCTTTCCAAGTTCCGTAAGGATTGGGAATCAGGGTTTCACTTCCGTCTGGATTCGGAACGTCCTTGGCCAATGCCAGGAAAATATCTTTCCGAGTAACTTGAAGTGGCTCCGATTGATTAAAATTACCGAGCACAATACCGTCATAACCGACCTTGACTTCGATGATATCCGTTACACCATTCGCTTGGCATTTCTTGAATTCTGAAGATTTAATACGCCGGGAAGCATTGGTGATATCCGGGTGTTCAGGGCCAACGCCAGCGCAAAATAACTTCATTCCGCCACCGGATCCCGTCGATTCAATTACCGGGGTCCTGAAATCGGTGGTTTTTCCGAAGGTTTCAGCAACAACCGTGGCAAAGGGGTAGACTGTCGAAGAGCCGACAATCTGGATATTATCCCTGGCGGCATTGGCGATACTGAAAGCACTGATGGCAACCATCATTAACATGGTTTTTGAGATATTTTTCATGTTTACTCCATAGAAACTTAAATGCAAAAATCGAGATGTTATTGTGCGGTGTGCTTGTTACCGAAATATTACTCATTGATTTATGTTTTGTTGCAAACCCCGCCATCCGGATTCAGCATGGTTCTTTCTTGATTGGCGTATTGAGACTTTGATATGAATAAAAATTTTAATAAAGTCAAACAGTTGGATATGTGGGTCGGCCCCGTGGATCCGCAGCCAATTGATGGGGGATTAACCAATGCAAACTTTCTTGTCCATGATGGGGGTCGGGACTACTTTGTCAGGGTTGGTGAGGATGTTACGGCTCATGGCATAGTTCGTGCCCATGAAGTCGAAGCAAGCCGGGCCGCCCATGAAGCAGGAATTTCTCCCAGGGTCATCAAGGCACGGCCAGGGATCATGGTGCTCGAATTTATTGAAGGCCGGACGTTAACGGAACAGGATGTGCAACAGGATGAATATCTGGAAGCCATCATCCCGCTTGTTCGAACATGTCACCGAAGGGTTCCCCAATACTTTCGAGGCAATGCCTTGATCTTCTGGGTTTTTCAGGTCGTTCGAAATTATGCAGGCCTGCTTACTGAGGGCGGAAGCCGCATGGTTTCGCGACTTCCTGACCTGATGGACAGTGCAGAGATACTGGAACAGGCAGTGGGTCCGGTTGAAATCGTGTTTGGACACAATGACCTGCTTGCAGCAAATTTCATTGATGATGGGAAACGATTGTGGTTGGTCGATTATGATTATGGGGGATTTAATAGTCCCTTGTTTGATCTCGGTGGTCTGGCATCAAACAATTCGCTGAGTCCTGCCCAGGAAACCTGGATGCTTGAGGAATATTTTGGAGAGGTGACCAGTGAGCGGCGCTGGGTTTCCTATCAGGCCATGAAATGTGCATCGCTACTCCGAGAGAGCATGTGGAGCATGGTTTCAGAGATTCACTCCGCGCTTGATTTCGATTATCGAGCCTATACCGAGGAAAACTTGAGTCGATATGAAGCGGCCTTGAGTCATTTTATGGCATTGAAGCAGTCATGATTAGGGCGGTGGATCGTAAAATCGTGGTGAGGGGAAGTCAGTGCAACTCCATCTCCCAACACGTGACATGGTCGCAGGGATTATCTGCTCGACCTTGATCTATACGATTGCTGATTCCCTGTTCTCTGCACCATCGTACAGCACTTCATTCAGATTCACGAGCATTTGCCTGTGAAAGGCCATGCTGTTGACATCAAACAGCGCGGTTGGCATGGGGATCTTTCTGAAATGCCGGTATTCATCCGATCCCTGGGCCAGCATGGCATAGTCAACCGGCGATTTGGTCTGGAAAACCGATGTGGAAAGGTAGGTTATGACCATCCCCAAACGCGGTTTATCTGTCTGGTTCGGCCCCGAACTATGTAGAAGATGTCCATGGTGAAGAGAAGCCTGACCCGGTTGTAGTTCAACTTTCACTGCCCTTGAATCATTAATTTCAATAGAGGCTTTTTGACCCCGGGTTAGCAGGTTTTCCGAGTCTGTAATATCTTCATGTGGGAGTTGTCCCAGATGATGTGACCCAGGAAGAAACTTCATGCATCCATTCGCTTCGTTCACTTCGCTCAAGGCCAGCCATACCGAGACTTCCCGGTCACTGCTCAGTCCCCAGTAAGTGAGATCCTGATGCCAAGACACAAAGGAGTTCGACAGTGCATCTTTTCGAAAAACGCTGGTTGACCACACCAGAATATCCGGTCCGACAATTTGCTCAACAGCACTCAGAATTTCCGGCGTCCGTATGATTTCATTGACGTAAGGGGAGAAAACATGCAGGCTATTGAGTTGTCCACGATTACCCAATTTCGATGCATCTGGACTGTCAATGATTTCCACCAGATGATCCCGGAATTTTGCCGTTGTTTGCCCATCAAGCGCATTAAGTGGAAAGAAGTAACCATCCCGTTCAAAATCGTGAAGAATATCTTTTGCCATTGATTCATTGCCTCACAATGTATGGCTTGATTTTGATCGGATTCTGTCATCGGTTGACGAATATTGCAATTGATAACTTTATCCTGTGAAAAATGACCATGAAGGAAATGCCTGGCAAGACATAGACTTCGAATTGACATGCCATGTTTTTGTCTGATGACCGGAAGTCAGGGGGCCGGAGAGAGATGTGGCAATTTCATGGGGTCTGCCGAAATAACCTCAAGGACAGGCTAACCAAACAACAGGTCTGTACTCCGGTTGTTTGGCTGAATGCGCGATCTCGGAAAAATCACCGAAAAAACACTGCCTCTTTTGGGGATGCTCTTGATACGGAGTTTGGCATTGTTCCTGTTCACGATATGATTCACTATGGCAAGGCCAAGACCGGTCCCACCGGTATTGCGGGAGCGGCTTGAATCAACCCTGTAGAAACGCTCGGTAATTCGAGGCAGTTCCTGTTTTTCGATGCCAATACCCGTATCTGCAACCGACAATGTGCCCACCGACGATTTCACATCCCATTTGATGGTAATCCTGCCTTCGGCAGGTGTATAGTGGATTGCATTGCTGACCAGATTGGACACTAAACTCTCGATTTCTGACCGGTTTCCCAGCAGGTCATAGTTGGTATTGACCTTGGTCAAGATTGAGTGGGAGCTTTTCCCGCTTAGTGCTCTTGCATTGTTTGATGCAGATTCAATAAGCTCGTCCATGTCGAGTGCTTCAGATGGGTTTGGGGTGTCCGGATTCTCAAGTCTCGATAGTGTGCTCATGTCTTCGATGATTTGCTTGATCCGAATAATCTGCTTGCGCATATGCTTGATGGCTTGCCTCCACTCTGATGAAATGCCGGAACCCTTTTTCTCTGACATCATCTCCAGATAGCCATACAGTATGCTGACGGGTGTCCGTAGCTCATGGGATGCATTTGCGATGAAGTCTCGACGTATATTTTCGAGTGCCTTGATCTGTGTTATGTCTCGCGCCTGTAGCAGGTACTGACGGTTTTTGTATGGTAGAAAGCGTAGTCTCAGGACTAGATCGGGATTTTTTGGAGAGGCACATTCGAAAGACTCCGGATATCCCTTTCCCAAGATAAATTCCTTGATTTCATTCGATTGGATCAGTTCGATGAAATCGCTGTGTGCATGTTCGGAAGTGGAGAATCCGAACCATGTTTCTGCCATGTTGTTGCCCCAAATCAGATTCAGGTCATGATCAAGGATGGTAATGGCATCAGGCAGCCATGAGACATTATCGCTAAAGTCCTCGAGTGAGTCTGCGGTTTCACCAGTCCCTTCAGTCGTTAACGCAAGATCATCCGGAGATTCACTTTGGTGCGGCTCGAAGCTCGAAGACTGCGGATTGGGTTTGGCATGCAT
>VXPI01000172.1:8348-9041 GCA_009839585.1 Gammaproteobacteria bacterium | reverse complement strand
TTCCACAAATAAACTCTTGCATGACTGATACAATCATGAACAACACTGTCCGCAACCAAATCACCCGAATAATCCACTGCGTTGCGTTGCTTGCGCGAGGCATCCAGTATTATCATGGTGTCCGTATTTAGACCAATAATTTCGGAAGGGGCATGAATCGTGGTCTAGTGGTGTCCTGGTTTGCTGGTTACTGTACGAAAACCTTTGCCAAGTAGAACCGCTTTTGCCATTTGCATGATTGTCTTGTAGGCCGCATCAAAACGATTTTCACTACTGACTGCAACTATTTCTGCATCCTGAATATTGCGCTGGGAGGCCTCTATAAAACGCTCAATTAACAGTGAGTCAGGTTCTACCCGTCCAATCTGGATACCAATCGATCACCCAATGTCATCCCTATCTCCAATGACGTGAATGGTGGGTTTCGTCAACAATTCACGAACAAAAGCCGATCCCTCGCGCTTTGCGACAGCCCATTCCTGGGCACTGTAAAGTTTCGGGTTTATTTCTCTTGACCAAGAGTTTCCTGAGCAGAGTACAGCACCCTTACTGCGTCCGCAAATCGAATATCACCAATTAACAATAGGCCGATATCGCTACCTTGCGCAAACCTGCCATCAGCAACAGATCCAAATACCATAGCCACATCAATTTTATCGGAGATTGGAGCCAGACAATTTGCAAGTACATCCG
>VXPI01000172.1:0-8338 GCA_009839585.1 Gammaproteobacteria bacterium | reverse complement strand
CAATACCGCAAGTTTTGCGCAGAATGCTTGCTAACTCTTTATAAATCAAACCGTTAGAGTTTGCCTGATAGATCACTTGACTCCCTTGATGTTGCCTGTTCAATACACCAGCTTTGGCTAGTTTGCCGAGCTCTTTGTGCAGCGTACCCGGTACCGTACCTGTTAAGCGGGCAATTTCACGCACATGGTAAGACCGATCTGGGTTCAGCAATAACAATGCCAGTATCCGTTGGCGGTACTGTTTGAATAGAAGATTGATTAATTCTGAAGACATCTTGTCTCGGCAATTCTCAACCATCTTAATTGCAGCCTTTTTTGCTACATGTTGTCTTTTTCACCAGAATGAAGACCGAAGCGATGTCTTGCCCAAAACCGGCGAAATCATGTACTTTTGGACATGACTCTTCTCGGTTCCAGTCCGAGCAGGATTGCATTGATCATAAACCAAGCAATGATGAACGAATCAAATAGCCTGCTTAGCGTGAAACCTCTTGATTCCATGACATCGCCGACCCGGCAATGAAATACTATAGAATGAAAAATGAATTTGAGCAATTTTTCGAAAATGACTCGTGACTCGTTTTTATCGGCAATGGCAAACTGGACAATGGACTGATCTGTCATACTTTCCTCAATAAAAAGGATATACAAGCCAGCCTCAGCATGATGCTACTTGTCTCGAATATGCGCTACCAAAGATTCAGAATCTGTACAACGATTCAAATGCCCAAATTTCTCCTTGGAAGACCGAAATTATACGGAACTGGGTTATCCAGCAAATCGATTTCATGGCCAGTTCTTTTGCTCTCATTGCTGACCGTGGTTACGATTCCCGCACATTCGCAACAGGAAGTCGAGATCGCCGGTAATCGCTTTGCAGTTTCACACCCCCCTGGTTATGTTCTGGAAGCCGTTAACCTCAAGTTGAATGGACCTCGGATGTTGTATTTTCATGGAGATGAGATTTTGGTCGGATCAAGGGATGATCGAATTTACCGTCTCTTCCCACCCTACGATCAGGTACAGACTCTTGCACATCTCCCGCTATACCCACATAGCATGCTGATCCGGGACGATGAAATCATAATCGCCGACCCACGGTGTTTTTCGAGCCAAGTACTCCAGTGCCCCAAACTGGCGACTGCTCGAACGTGACCTGGAATTACTGGTACCGTTGGAGCCATCTCGCAGCCACAGTAGCCGAACCATCGGGATAGGGCCTGATAACCGCCTGTATGTCAGCATCGGAATGCCCGGCAATTGCGGCAACTACTATCTGGATGAATCCTATCCGGAAACGCTCCGAAGAGGTGGACTGTTCGCGATCGACGAGAATTCACGACCCGCCAGACTGCTACCCTATGTTTCCGGTCTTCGCAATCCGGTTGGCTTCGACTGGCAACCTGGCTCAAACATTCTCTACATCACCAATAACGGACCTGACCATCTGGGATACGATCAACCGCCGGAGTACTTCGCTCGGGGGGTTGAAGGATCATTTCACGGTATGCCATGGTACCAATTTGACGGAAAGCAACTTTTTGAAGATCCCTGTGCAAGCGAGTTTGAGCGCCCCCTTCCGGTAGAGGCTGTCTCTATTCCGGCCGCTACTTTTGTTGCAAGAAGCGCGCCTCTGGGCATGGCATTCGTCACAGATCATGCCAATGCCTCGGAATTCTCCGGCGATGCAATCATTGCGATACACGGCTCATGGGCCACTTCTACAGGCAGCTTTTATGGAGATGTCACAACCCGCAGAGAACCCAAATTACTTCGAGTAGACTTTGATGGTGAAGAGGTAGCTGGAGTTGTCGACCTCTTGACTGGTTTCCAGCTTGCAGATGGCAAACGCTGGGCCCGCCCTGCTGGAGTCGCGATTGGAAGCGACGGAGATATCTATTTCACAAGCGATGATGGATACGAGGGACTTTATCGACTGAGAAAAGTGAAGTAATGCTGTAGACACTTGTCACCGAACGCTCCTCACTCGAAGGCAACGCTCAAGACTGTCAAGAAATTGCACAACCAGCACCAAACCGAATGTACTATAATTTAATGAAGCGGTGCAGGTGCGGATTTTCCTGCATTCCTTCATGCAACCTTCACCGAATCTTTTTGGACGAGACTTGAATTTTGACTGAAAACTGGACAATTCAGAAAACCGCCAAGTTTCGACTTGGTGAAGTTGTAAAGCATCGACATTATGATTTCAGAGGCGTCATCTTTGACGTTGATCCTGAATTCAATCATACTGACGAATGGTATGAATCAATTCCTGAACATATCCGACCCCATAAAGATCAGCCCTTTTATCACTTGTTCGCTGTAAGCAGTGACCAGCAATACATCGCCTATGTCTCTGAACAGAATCTGGTTCAGGATATAAGCGGAACACCAATCCAGCACCCTGAAATAGAAAAACATTTCATGGTGGGCGATCAGGGTCAGTACCTGACCCGACCCGATTTATCCCACTGATCCGAACAACTTATTGGGCAGAACGCATCAGGGAATAACTGCGATTACACAGTCCAACCGCAAGCAGGCAATACGCCAATGCAAGATGCAACGGCAACCCGTCGGGGCCAAAATGAATCATCGACCATCCTCCGGACATTGCTCCAATAAGTGCCCCTACCCCCCAATATGACGCAAATGCAGCCGCGCCATTGACCAGTTCGGCACCCTCAAACCGGCTTCCAAGCATAGCCAGAGAAACGGTATAGACTCCATAACCAAAGGTACCAACGAGGACCAGTACAGGCCACATCAAAACAGTGGTCATGGTGAATGGCAACAACACCAGCAGGACTGCGGTTAAACCCGCACATCCGGTCAGGATAAATCGATGAGGAAATTTATCAACTAGCCAGCCAATCGGAAACTGAAACACCGTGTTACCAATAATCATGGTGGTTAACACCAGGGCTGAGGTAGAGATATCCAACCCGTAACGAATCCCATATACCGGCAACAAGGATAAAGTTGCGGCATCGAATAAGGAAAAGACCAGGACGCATGCGATCAGCATCGGCGCTTTACGGGAAAAATTGATAATACCGGATACCGACTTCTCCTGTTTCTGTTCGGCCTTTTCATTTTTCATCATAAGCAGTGGAAATACTCCAGCCAGGAGTATGGCTGCACCAGCCGCAAACGGAAGCCACCCCTCAATACCGATCCAGCTGATTAATGCCGGTCCGATACCAAAACTCAAAGAGAGAATACTCCCATAGATTGCAACTACCTTGCCTCTGTGCCTATCACCCGCATAGCGAACAATCCAGACCTCGCTTAATACGAACAAGGTCGATATCGTCATGCCCTGTATGAATCGAAGCACGAACCATGCCTCCAGAGAATCGAATACATAGTAAGACAACATGACTGACGCATTTAGGAACGCTGCAATGACCGCCATGTTCCTGCTACCTAGCCGTCCCGATATAACCGGGATTAATGGTGAGAAAAGCAGTATACCGATAGGCATCATGGCTGCATTGAAGCCAATCACTGTTTCAGTCACACCCCGGGATTCCAGAATCAGCGACAACAAGGGAAATGTCATGCCAAAGGCCAAGCCAAATACCGTGATTCCGGCACAGGCTGGCACCAGATTCTTCAGGTCAAGACTTCTTGCAGCCGTTTCCATTCAGTTACTTTCTTGAGGGGCGAGTAATTATGCTAATTGCGCGAAAGGAAGGCGAAACCGAAACGCTTCTTCTGTTCTGCCAGCCAGATTCCAGAACAGACCAGCAACAAGGAAACCGCATGAAACCACTGGAGAAACTCGCCCAGCACCAAAATAGCCAGCAATGATGCGAATACTGGCACCAAGTTGACAAATATACCTGCCCTTCCGGGGCCAATATCAGATACGCCCTGTATGAATAACACCTGTGCAATAAACGATGGCAACAGAGTGATTAATCCAACAATTACCCAACCCCTGGATGTAGGCATTTGCAGATTGCCCGACAGATACTCAACGAGGGTTAGCGGTATTGATGTGATGAGAGCCGCCACACAAATTACGGCAAACAGCGGCAATTTCGGAATACCTTCCAGTTTTTTCAGGCTGAGTGCATATCCCGCATACATCAGACAGGCAAGAACCATCAGGTAATCTCCTTGATTGACTGATATGCCCTGGAGTCTGTGTATCTCTCCTGAAGTTGCAACCAGACATACACCCGCAATCGTCATCGTAACCCCAATAATCTGTAGAATGGAAATACGAGTGCCGTACAGGATCAACCCGCCCAGCAGCACATATATGGGAATAGCCCCCTGAATAATTCCAATATTCAGGGCTGTCGTAGTGTATGCAGCAATATAGAACAATGCATTGAATACCGTCATGCCGAATGCTCCCATCAAGAACAGTCTTGAAAGGTGCGGACGAAGAATAGCCCAGCTTCCCTGCAACTGACGGCGAGTAATCACTATCATCAGGATTGCCACTCCAAGCCACCTCAGGGTGACAATCAGCATCGGCGAAACTTCACCAACAGCCATGCGAGCAAAAATGGCATTGCATCCCCAACAAAATGCCGTGATGGTCAAGCAGGTGTACGCCCGCAGATGAGGATTATCAGAAAGTTGCTTGATGGCGGCCTCCCTGGGCGAAAAAATTCTGGGGAATCAGAATATAGCAGAACACACAGGGCAGAGATATATTGATTACAGGCTCATTACGGACTTGCCGGGAACAAGTCGACAGGGAATAAAACACGGCCCTGCTGGAAAATCCGAATCAAGGATTGCTTGCTGGTATTCAATGGACCCGACAAAGCCGGGATACAGAAAAGCGATGACCTGGAAGTATGCCGGATTGAAACGGTGTTCAGGCGACAGATTGCTTTCGCAAATAAGCAGTCAAATGCTCACAGACCTCACGGGCATCATCTTCTGCCCCATGGATATAGGTAGATTTACGTCTTGTCAAGAAGGTCGAACCCAGCACATAGAGGCCAGGCCAGTCCGCAATTCCGGCTTCATGGCGAATTCGACCCTTGCGATCCAGAACCGGGAGGTTTAACCATCTGTAGTCCGGCGCAAAGCCAGTTGCCCAGACCACCGACTGGATATTCTCCTTTTGTAAATCGAGAGTAAGCGGAGGGCTCTCTTCAACCCTGGTTCCGGAAAATCGTTCCGGTTCACTGAACTCGGCATCCAGTCCCTGTTTACCAATCCATTCATCGATTGTCTTTAACAGGCGATTCATTTTCAGGTCTGCCAATTCACAATGGTTCTTGAGCGAACCCGAGAACAGGACCGTATAATCCCGAATATCCATCAGTTGACCTCTTATCTGGACGCCCATATCGGATAGTGAATTCAGGTCAATACTCTTGCGCTCAGAAGTGCCCATCAATTGGGGGGATGGAATGCTACGGGCTCTCACCAAATCATCAATTTCATCATACCGTTCATCAAGGATTCCCACGGTCTCCATCAACCACAGGATATCCCTGCCTCGATAGACGCGAGGCAGCCTAACATGTTCGGCAACACTCAGGATAACCGGCCTTCCTGACATATGAATTTCATGTGCCAATTGAACGCCAGTGGCCGAGGCTCCAACCACTAACACCTTCCCAGACGGCAGTTGTTCGGGATTTCGATATTCAAGCGGATGAAAACCCGGTATTGATTCTGGCAGTTTCTCTGCGCATGGCGGAAAACTCGGCCGATTGCATGCCCCGCTCGCGACTACCAGGGAAGGAGTTATATATTCATCGTTGCCAGTGACTATGGAAAATCCCAAGGGTGTTGAGTCCACTGAGGTAACTTCCCGGTCACACAAAACAGGTGCTGCAATGAATCGCGCATATTCTTCAATGAACTTGACGGTTTCAGCAACCGTGAGGTATCCATCTGGATTATCGCCGGAATAACCAAATCCGGGCAAACGCGCCTGATGGTTTGGGGTGAGGAGGCACATCGAATCCCATCGCTCATTCTTCCATGAATGTGCGACCTCGCCACGCTCAAGAATAATGTGCTCTATCCCGGATTGTTGCAGGAAATAACTTGCCGCCAACCCTGAATGACCAGCACCAATAATGACACAATCAATAGTTGCCAACGCAAATGTCGTTCCCGATCAATTAACTTCAACAGTGACTTGGGTGGGATTTGTCACAATGTCAAAAACAGCGGAACGTTTCTGTGATTGTGCCACCAATGCACGAATATCTTCGGGTGAAGCATCGGCATCAATCTCAAAATGGACGTTAATTCCATCAAAGCCGTTTCGAATATCGCTATCAATGCCCAAAATTCCAGCCAGGTCCATGCTGCCCTTGAGGGTAGACTTTACCGACTTCAACTGAATATCCCGACGCTGTGCCACCGCGGCCACGCCGGCAGTCAAACAACTGGCCAAGCCAACCAGAACCAGTTCCACAGGAGTCGCTCCGTTGTCCTCGGCCGCAAGAACTTCCGGGTGATCTGATTCAAAGGTGAATTCCTGTTTATGAGACTGTTTTTCGCCCAATCCGTAAAATGCTTGACAGGTTGAGCGGCTGTGGGTGCCATTGACCCACTTACAACTCGCCTCCCAGGTAAATTTTCCAGCTTCCGGTGCGCCAGTCAGTGCTTCTCGGGCATCAAGCAGAGCGCCTACATTAACGCCATTATCAACAGCGGTATCGGTCATTATAAGTATCCTCTATGCTATAATAAAAAAAGTTATGATACGGAAATTCTACTTTATTACAACATGTTTTTGTGCGTCGCACACGAATCAATTCTGCGTACTGGGCAGATCAATTGCGGTAACTGGGGTCTTTTTTATCCATCAACCGGGTTACTGCTTCCCATGACAACTCGGAAAAGGAAGACGGCTTGTCAGGCGGAGGCATGCCGTAGTCACTGATCATCTGGACGGCATCTTCATCCGGCCTGATCGGCTCCTGACCGGATGCCACAACATCAACTTGTACCTTGCAGGCATTCTCCAGCATATACATGAAATAGAATGCTTCACCGACCGTTCTACCTACGGACAGCAAGCCATGATTCTCTAATAGTAGCGCCCACTTGTCTGCAATGCTCTTGCCAAGTGCTTCGCACTCATCCTCGTCACTGGTTACAAGGCCATATTTGTGAGTGCCCACCAGCCCTAGCATTTCGTTCGCTTGTTGAGTGATTGGGAGCAATCCGGAAGGCATGCAGGATACCGCCATGCCTGCACGGGTATGGCTGTGTAGAACCGCGTTCACATCCGGCCTTGCATCAAGAACTGCAGAATGGATGAGATGCCCGGCATCATTGGCCGGATAATCACCCGAGATCAGGTTGCCTTCAAAATCAACCTTGATGAGATTGCTTGCGGTTATCTCATCAAACAACAGGCCGTATGGATTGATCAGGTACTGGTCTGACTGACCAGGTACTCGTGCGCTGATATGCGTAAATATCAGGTCTGTCCAGCCATAATGGACAAAAGCCCGATAACAACATGCCAGTTCCTGTCTGACCTGCCACTCCCGTTCATCCATTTTGGATGGTACGTTTCTACTCAAGACTATAGCCATGGTAACCCCAGCGTCGAAATCACGCAAATATATTCAAGGTTGTTTAATGTACCGTAATTTGATGGTGAAATTGAATAGCAAAGTTGCTTTCCGTGAACTCAGACTGATCGATTGAGGTCAGGCCGCATTTCGTTCCCGGGTAACCCGGATCACTTCATCAGCAACTGTCTTCGGACAGGCAGAGTAATGTGAAAACTCCATTGAGAACTGACCACGCCCCGAAGTCATGGTCCGTAGGTCTCCAATATATCCAAACATCTCCGCCAACGGTACATCACCCTGGATTCGAACACCGGTTGAAGCGGATTCCTGAGACTTGATCATTCCCCGACGCCGGTTTAGATCACCAATCACGTCGCCAACATGTGATTCCGGAGTAAATACATCCACTTTCATGATGGGCTCCAGCAATTGTGGATTGGTCTTCACCATCGACTGCCGATAGGCTGCCTTGGCCGCCAGTTCAAAGGCAACCGCTGATGAGTCCACAGCATGATAGGCTCCGTCCATCAATGTGACCTTGACATCAATACAGGGATATCCTGCCAAAACGCCTTCAGCCATGCAGTGACGAAATCCCTTGTCAATAGCAGGCCAGAATTCACGCGGAACATTACCGCCGGTCACCTTGGATTCAAAGAAATATCCGGAGCCCGGTTCGCCCGGTTCGATAATGAAGTCGATGCGACCAAACTGGCCCGCCCCACCGGTCTGCTTCTTATGGGTATCTTATAAACAACTCCGAGCCCCAGAGACGTAGAGGAAGAGGCTGTGGCAGGGTGAGGTTGTTATAA
>VXPI01000117.1 GCA_009839585.1 Gammaproteobacteria bacterium | reverse complement strand
CTGCTTGACACGATAGGGTGCCATGCGGAAATTTGCCTTAGACCGCTTACGCAACAAATCGTTCAAAGGTATTCATGGAGCGGGACACGTGAATATTCTCATTCGCGGGCAACTCTTCCCGAATCGAATTTGCTTCTGCAAAGCTTTCACACGGTAAAAATACCGAAGAACCGCTTCCATTCAGTTGAGGTTTGCCATACTGGCCCAGAATCGACAAGGCATCATCAACCGGCTTGAACAACGCTCTTACCACTGGCTCCAATGTGTTCTGGCAACAACCTTGTTGATAATCCTGATAGGTAATTTTCGGGTCATTGCGGTTTAGATCAGGGTGCCCAAAAACATCCCTTGTCGATACAACACAATCAGGGATCCAGATCACATGCCACCTCTCTGGCGGGATACAGCTGGTGAATATGTTTCCTGCACCCTCGGCCCAGCACGCATGTCCCTTGATGAAAATTGGCACATCCGCACCAAGTTGAGTGCCAATATCCAGCAAAGCGAACTCATCAAGGTTCAGTCTCCAGAGATAATTGAGGCCGACCAGAACCGAGGCTGCGTTGGAACTGCCGCCACCCATGCCGGCGCCACAGGGTATGGTCTTGTTGAGCGTAATTCGAACCCCCGGAAGGTTGTCGGGTTTTCTGTACTGACCGATCAGCCTCGCTGCCCGAACAGCCAGGTCAACTTCCGGCAACTCAAAATCATGCTGATCAATTCGCGAAACCACAGCATCCTCAGTCAGTTCTATTTCGACAATATCGTGCAACTGCAAAAATTGAAATACTGTCTGCAGATCATGATATCCATCCGGGCGCTTGCCCGTGACGCGCAAAAACAAATTGATCTTGGCTGGGGAAAGGATTCGTAACGGTAGGTTGTTCGGCCGGTTGCTCATCCTTCAACGATATCATTCCAGCGGCTGATAACTACTATGAGTCGCAACTGATCGCCAATATAATTGCCTTTTCTGTCATAGGTCTTGAGCGCACCGGGTTCCGAGATGATTTCCAGCCGTTTTGGAAGCAGAAACGAATCCACTCTCGAGTACTCCAGATACTCGACTTCCCATATACCGTGATGAAGACGTTTCAGTAGCCCGTCCTCATCAATTTCAATTTCGGTCGAATCAACATTGGGAAGCCCTCTTGACCACCAGGCAAGCTCGTCAAAGGGCACGTGCCATCCCAGACGCTCGTACAGCACTTCCTCTGCACTGATTCCCTCAATAACCTGGCCCTTGGAGTCTTTCAATATTGCCTGACCCGGTTCAACATCAACAATCACTCGACCGCCTCCTAGCGGTCCATACAGCTGGATGTTTTGTGTGATATCCGCATAAGACCATTGAAGGGTTGAAGACCCACCCTTTGCCCCGGCCTTGACGGAAAGTTTTCCCTTGATCCGCCACTCGGAAATTGCCTGATTGGTGGTTTTCTGTAATGCCCATCGCTCCTTCATGGTCAACTCTTCACGGTCTTCCAGATAGGGCGGTGCAGTGGTACAGCCACACAGAATCAGCACCAGAATGAATGCTGTCCAGCGGAATAAGTGCATGCTGATGTTCAGGACAGGCTAGGCAACAAGTCGTTGCGAGTGACTCATGTTCTGGACGTATTGTTCATTCGAAATAGACACCGCACCGCTATTGGCTTCCCGTAAACGCTCAACCGTTTCATTGAGAACAGGATGATCAGGGAAGTCCTCAAGTGCCCGGTCCCAGAGCTCGTTTGCTTCTTCGCGTTGATCCGTGACCCATAGCACTTCGCCGAGGTGTGCAGCAATTTCAGCATCCCAGAGCAACTCGGAAGCTTCGGTCAGATATTGAATGGCTAGCTCATTTTTTCCCAGGCGGTAATATATCCAGCCAAGACTGTCGGTAATGTAGGGGTCATTGGGCCTCAGTTCCATCGCATGGTTAATCAGGTCGTAAGCCTCTTCCAGACGATCAGTCTTGTCGGCAAGAACATAGCCCAGGGCATTGTAGGCATAGGCATTGTCGGATTCCAACTCGATCACCTTGCGCATATCGATTTCATGGAGATCCAGCAGATCCATATTTGCAAACAACAACCCTCGCCGGTACAACAGCCTCGCATTGTCGGGTTCCCTGAGTAATATGTCATCGAATAATGCTCGCGATTCTTCGTAATCCCCAACATCCTGATACATTCGATCCTTTTCAAGCACAATACGCAACAACTCGGACTGATCCCGAATGGCAATTCCATCCAGATACTTGATACCTGCCTCGGTTCCGTCTCTCTCCTCGTAAATCCTGCCGATTCGTATTCTGGCCTCCAGGTAAAACCGGTTACTTGTGCCGATGCTGTAGAGTCGATTGAGGGCTTCCCTGTAGTCCTTGTCCTGCTTGGCTATTTCCGACAGGTAGAAAACAGCCTGGGGGTCAATCCCGCCAAGCTCGATGTATTTCTGAAGCAAGGGCCCGGACTCGTCATTGTCCTTGTTGAACAGTAATGAGCCAGCCATGATCAGTGCATCCAGATAATCCGGATCATCTTCCAGTATCTGTTTTGCCTGAGCTAGAGCCAAATCTTCAAAATCAATATTGATCAACAGATCGGCATAGGTAATCCGGAACAGTTTCTGCTCCGGAAACTCGGTCAGGTGTTCTCTGGCATAAGTCAACGCAGTATCGTGACCCTGTTCAATCATGACCGAGAGTTTCAATACGGCGGGTGTTTCCCAGTCAGGGATCAATCTGAGCGTCTTGTCAATTTGCTCTGAAAACCTCTCCCAGTCCTCGACCTGAAATGCGAGTTGTGCGGCTACCAGACTGATTCCTGCATCATCAGGATACTGTTCCATGTGTGCCAGATAATCATCCAGTATGGTTTCACCGGGCTGGCCGGACAAAAACATGGCGGTTGATCTTAGCGTAAAGTAATCGTCTTCCGACAATGCCAGAATACTCTCTCGAATAATCTCAAGTGCATCACCAGTCTTGCCCAGCCGAAAATTCGCATTGGAGAGCATGATGTGGCCCCTTGGATTGTCGGGTTCAACCTCTCGATAAAGTTCCGCCAACTTAATTGCCTGCTGATAGTCCTCGGTCTCGATTGCAAGCTGGAAGGCCTGCAAAACAAGACGCTTGTCTCTTGAATTTGCAGCTGCTCTTGAGAGGAATTCCAGAGCATCGGCTTGTTGGCCCTGCTCAATTGCAATCTCCCCGGCAAGAATGTCCGTCAGCAGATTGTCCTGAAGAGAATACGGATAGCTCTCAAAACTGGCCTGGGCAGAGCTTCCAGATGATGGAGGTTCCGGCTCTTCACCAGACTCAGTGGTGGATACCTGGCAGCCAGCGAGCAAGCCAAGCGAGAGAATAAGCATCACAAGACGAAAATAGATCCCGTGAATAGAAGACAGGAAAGTCATTGAGCGGTAGCGGATAGACCGTTGAGCGGGCAAGATAGGCATTAAAGTTGTCAAAACGATTATAATAGTAATGCCGTGTGAATACATCCTGACAAGATCATGTATTCATGATTGGAACGCTTTGGCTTTAGGTAGGTCTTGATCAATCTGATTCCACCAGTTCATTCATTTTCTGATTCGAGCAACAATGCATCTCTTTACCATCGGGCTGAACCACCAGACAGCACCGATTGAAATTCGGGAAAGGGCTGCTTTCGGCCCGGATTCGATTGAGGATGCTCTCAAGGACCTGAAGCAGACAGACAGTGTTCGTGAGGCCGCAATCCTCTCAACCTGCAATCGAACCGAAATCTACTGTGGACAGGAATCGAATGAGCCAATACCCGTCATGGAGTGGCTGAAAATCCATAGTGGTCTCCAGTCAAGAGAACTGGGCAATGTCCTGTACAACTTTCCGGATGACCAGGCAGTGCGGCACACTTTTCGGGTTGCCTCGGGTCTTGATTCCATGGTTATGGGTGAGTCCCAGATCCTGGGCCAGATGAAAAGCGCATTTCATACGGCGATCCACCATGGTACGACAGGCAAGGTCCTGAATCGACTGTTCCAGCACGCCTTTCATGTTGCCAAGCAAGTCAGAACAGACACTGCCATTGGAGAGAATGCGGTATCCGTTGCAAATATGGGTGTTAACCTGGCCAAGCAAATTTATTCTGATCTCGGTGAACAGAATGTTCTGCTGATCGGTGCCGGAGATACCATAGAACTGGTGGCACGCTATTTCAAGAAAAATCGCGTCAGGCATATCATTATCGCGAATCGTTCAGTGGGACGGGCAGAGGTTATTGCCGAGGGAATCGGTAGTGAGGCGATCAGCCTCTCCGAAGTACCCAATCGCCTACCCCAGGCCGATATCGTGGTTTCATCGACTGCAAGCACACTGCCAATACTTGGCAAGGGTGCAATGGAAAATGCCCTCAGGGAACGTCGTCGACGTCCAATGTTTCTTCTGGATTTGGCAGTACCGAGAGATATTGAGCCTGAAGTCAGCCAGTTGCCGGATGCCTACCTGTACACGATTGATGATCTGGAGCACCTGGTCAAGGAAAATCGTGGCCTACGTCAACAAGCCGCTGAACAGGCTGAAAATATCATTGATTTGCAAGTGGTCAAGTTCATGCGCTGGATGCGCTCGCTACAGTCCGTTCCAGTGATTCGTTCCTTGCGAGAGGACCTGGACAGGATGATGGCCGAAGAGCTCGAAAAGGCAAAGAAGAAACTGAAGGCAGGATCTGACCCCGATGAGACACTGGAGCAGATGGCTCGAGATCTAACCAACAAGTTTGCACACAAACCCAGCCAGACATTGCGCCATCTCGAAGAAGATGGCGATCACATCACCGCTGGCTATGCCAAGCGATTGTTCAAGCTCTAGCCTCAATAGCCGAATTGCTCTGTCATGAAGGCGTCAACACGTCAAAAACTTGTCCAGATTGCGGATCGGTATCAGGAATTGAGTGCGCTGTTAGCTGACCCTGATGCCGATTTTGGCGGCGGTTGGTATCGCAAGCACACCGTGGAACTGGCTCGAATCACCTTGATCGTCGAAGCCTTTGAAAATCATCAGGCGCTTGAAACCGAAAGAGCAGGACTGGAAGAACTCATTGACGATGGTGATCCCGAGATTCAGAAAATCGTGCGACAGGAATGCTCTGAAATCGATAAAAAGCTGGAGCAAAGCCTTGAGGACATACAGGTTCTGCTGCTTCCGCAAGACCCCAACGATCAACGCAATCTGTTCCTTGAAATTCGAGCCGGTACCGGCGGTGATGAGGCGGCGCTGTTCTCGGGCGATTTGTTTCGTATGTACCATGCCTATGCCGAGAGCCAAAAATGGGTACTGGAAATTATCAGCAAAAGCGAAGGGGAGCATGGCGGGTACAAGGAAATTATCAGCAGGATCGTAGGGCAGGACGCATATTCAAGATTGAAATTCGAGTCCGGGGCCCATCGGGTTCAGCGTGTTCCTGAAACAGAATCACAGGGGCGTATCCATACTTCCGCATGTACCGTTGCGGTGATGCCGGAAGCAGAAGAGATAGATGAAATCACCATCAATAACGATGAATTGCGAATCGACAAGTTTCGGGCCTCAGGCTCAGGTGGTCAGCATGTGAACAAGACCGACTCGGCTATTCGCATCACTCACCTCCCTACAGGCATTGTTGTCGAGTGTCAGGATGACCGGTCGCAGCACAAGAATCTGGCAAGAGCGATGGGGGTGCTTCGCACCCGCCTGCTCCAGAACCAAATCGACAGGCAGCACGAAGAACAGGCCAGCACTCGAAAATCCCTGGTTGGCAGTGGCGATCGCTCGGAAAGAATCCGTACCTACAACTTTCCACAGGGGAGAGTCACAGACCATCGAATTAATCTGACACTCTATAAACTTGATGAAATCCTGACGGGACACCTTGACATGATTATCGCTCCACTCATCGTTGAGCATCGTGCGGAAATGCTGTCCATGATTGATGAATCAGACTAACCTTATTCCATACAACGATTGAAGATCAGAGAACTGCTTCATTGGTCATCAAGGAGTCTGGTAAATTCGTCCAGCCCCGATATTGATGCCTGGGCATTGCTTAAATTCGTGTTACAGGTTGACGATGCCTGGCTGATCGCAAACGAACAAACTCCAATAGACCCTCAACATGAGGCTCGAATACGGAAACTTGTTGATTTTCGAAACAGTGGTGTTCCGGTGGCCTATCTCACAAACTCGCGGCAATTCTGGTCGAAGGATCTCCATGTTAATTCACGGGTGTTAGTGCCCCGCCCTGAAACGGAAACGCTTGTCGAGGCAGTCTTGAACACTGCCCGGTCGTTTCTATCTCCGACTATTCTTGAGCTTGGCACTGGCAGTGGAGCGATTGCGATTGCATTATCGACAGAGATTCCACATGCCGAAATCACGGCAACAGACCTGTCAAGGGATGCGCTGGCCATCGCGAAAATCAATCTGGGCAGGCATAATTGCGCTAATGTAAAACTAATGGAAGCAGATTGGTTTTCGGGCCTGGAAGGCCGAAAGTTTCACCTGATTTGTTCCAATCCCCCCTATATAGCCCGCAATGACCCGCATCTCGAGGCACCGGAGTTGCAGCATGAACCAGAATCAGCCCTCGTTTCGGGCGAAGATGGACTGGACGCAATCAGGCAGATCGTCTCGGAATCTTCCGGTTACCTGCACCCGGGGGGGTGGCTGGTACTGGAGCATGCCTATGATCAGGCCATGCAAGTTCAGTCGATTATGAATAATGCCCGATTTGTTGATGTTCACTCCGAAAAAGACCTCATGGATCATGATCGGGTAAGTCTCGGGAGAAGGCCAGAATAACAGGCCATACAAGGGAGCCGGAGAGGAGGCCAGATTCCGGGCTGCTGTTCGAGATGAATTGCCTACCGACTCAAAATCTGCTGTGCTTCTGACCAAAGCCCTGCAATCAACTTGGCTGGACTGGTTGCCTGTGCCAGTCCAGCTGACTGCCCTGCCCAGGCCTGCATGCGGCCAATATCCCCAGTTCGGTTGGCATCATCCCGCATGGGTTGTGTGAGGGCTCGTTGAATAGGGTAGGGAGACGGCTCTGGAGAATCGGGTTGATTGGCGAGTTCCGCATAGGTCGTTCGTAATGATCGACCATAACGCCCGGAAAAAGCACGGGTGCCAATCGTATCTTCGGGTCGGGCTACTCCAATGGCGTCAGCCCATGCGGATGGTATACCGGCTTCCGGGCAACGAAGAAACCCTGTTCCAATCTGAACCGCAGAGGCTCCCAGGACCAATGCGGCGGCCACGCCACGTCCATCTGCGATTCCGCCCGCTGCGACTACCGGCACATCAACTGCATCAACGACTCCCGGGACCAGTGATATCAGGCCGACCATCCGTTCAGGTGCGTTCTCGGCATCAAAGGCGCCCCGGTGTCCTCCCGCTTCCATACCCTGGGCGATCACTGCATCTGCTCCTGCTGCTGCGGCTTCGATTGCTTCACCGACTGTGGTGACTGTTGCGTACCATTTGATGCCTGCCTCTTTCATGCGTTTCACGAAGTCGGATTTGAATAGACCCATAATCGAAGAAATTACATCAGGCTGGGTATTCAGCATGGCTTCACACTGCTCTTCGAAATCGGGCGGCTGTTTCCGTTCAATACCATCCGGAATTTTGGGTCCGAATTGTTCGAGAAAATTCCGAACAGCGGCCTCGCGTAATGAGTCGGGTGTCGGTACCGGATCAGGAATCCAGCTATTCAGCATGACCGGACCACTACTTGCGGATCGAAATTCCTGCATCCATTGTTCGATTGCTTCAGGCTGCATGAGCAACACCCCACACGCCCCCATTCCGCCAGCCTTACTGACTGCAATTGACAACACCGGTGGGCAGGCTCCTGCCATGGGTGACAAGAGAATAGGGACGCCTAGACTGTTTTCCCTGCAAAACTGGCCAGATCGTTCAAGAGGAAGAATATCGGACTGCATGGGAAATCCTCAAAGGGGATTAGCCCCTTTCACGAACAAAAATCCCGGATCTCGGCTTGGGATCGAAATAGGTGGATTTTGGAGGCATTAGCTCATTCGCATCGGCTACGGCCATCAGCTGTTCAATGGATGCCGCATGCATCACCAGAATCACTGGCCAGCCCTCTGCAACCTTATCTCGTATTGCATCAGTCCCACCCACATCGGGAACATAATCAAGTCTTGGGTCATTGCGGCTTTCCTTAATCCCGAAAACCGGTTCAAGAATATAGTTCTGCAATATGGTCGCATCCAGCTGGCTAACCGGGTTGGCGAATTTGCTGATGTCATGCTTGAATTCAAGTTTGTACCAGACATTTTCAAGAAATAAACCGAACTCACCGTGATGAGAGGAAGCAAAATCATCCTGTTCAATGCGGGTAATCGAAAAATCCTTTTCCAGCTCCCCGATAATCTGCTGGGCGTTCTTGCCGTTCAAGTCACGAACACTGCGGTGAAAGGGCAGCAGCCTTAGCTGGTTGTCCGGAAACAGAACTACCAGCAATTTTTGTGTTGATGGAGGGGCGTGCCCGCCTGACTCGTCCTGCATGTTCCTGCTGTAGCGGCTTGCCGACGCTGCTCGATGATGTCCATCTGTCAGATAGCTTACTTCTACTCGCGAGAAGAGATCAATAAATTGAGACTGGATATCCGGATCCTGAATTTGCCAGATTCGCTGTTCTACTTCGTCAAAGCTCTGAAAGTCGAGAGTGGCCGGCTTGTCGCAGATTTGGGTGACCAGCCTGTCAATAGATTCAGATTGGGAATAGGTTAAACAGATAGGGCTTGATGAAACACCAACCACTTTGAGGTAGTTCGCTAACAGGGACTCCTTGTCAATCAGGGTATTTTCATGTTTGCGTATGTTGCCGCAATCGTATTCATCGACCGGTACCTCGCAGACTACGCCGGTCTGTACATGTTCTCCTGTATCAAGTTGATAAAGAAACAGGGATGACCCGGATTGATACTCAAATGAACCACTTTCCAGTAATCGGTCAAGTACCTGCCTGTTCAGGCGTAACAGCTCATTGCGTTCGGGGCGCTCATCGTCCCGAAAATCC
>VXPI01000354.1 GCA_009839585.1 Gammaproteobacteria bacterium | reverse complement strand
AACTCCCCTATCTGCCGATACGCATCCCTCGCATATTAATGGACATGGTCATGCGGGTTTCCAATCGCTGGTTGATTGCCCCACTACTGGATCAGGACCGCTATGCGATTGAGGCGGAACAGGAAGGCTATGAGAAATTCTGGGATGCACATCCAGTTGAATTCAACCCTGTAGTGAAGGCTTTTCAGGAAGTAACGGTTCGCAAATGGCAGGAGTTTCTTGAAGGCAAAGAAGTGAAGGGACAGTCGCCGCACCATTCGACCGGGTAGGCAACCTTGCTCGAATTCTCGCTCTCAGGATCCGCCATGATTGAGGCAACCGCCTTGTTGCTTGGCTTCTGTGGACTGTTGTTCGTGGGCTCGGCCATCATTCCGGGACGGAAAATCGAGACCTTGCGCCCCGATGGCACAACTTTCGTCTACAGGCTAAATGGACTCAGCCTGTTTTTACTGACGACTGCACTGATGATAGCGGCACACTATTTTGGCTGGTTTTCACTCTCGATACTAGTTACGCATTTTCTGGAACTCTTTATCGTCACCAATATATTCGCCTTTGCGGTATCCGGCTGGCTGTACATGAATGGCAGGCAGTCGCAAGCCGGTCCTGTGGGTTTCCTGAGGGACTATTATTATGGTGTCACGCTGAATCCGACACTATGCGGGGTTGACCTGAAAATTTACAGTTATCGACCTTCGCTTATTGGTCTGGCTTTGATGAATGCCTCATTTGCCGTGGTGCAATACGAGACTTATGGATCCCTGACTCTGGCCATGATCCTCTATCAGGGCTTTACCTTCCTGTACGTACTGAATTATTTCCAGTTCGAAAACGGGATGGTCTTTACCTGGGATATTGTCAGCGAAAAATTTGGCTGGATGCTGGTCTGGGGCGATTTTGTGCTGGTGCCCTTCTTTTACTGTATTTGCGGCTGGTATCTGGTGCATGCACCCGATATGCTCTCTCCTCTGGCCGCCACATTGCTGGTTATGCTATATGTTCTCGGATTCTGGATGTTTCGCGGAACCAACAGCCAGAAGCATCGTTTCAAGTCCAACCCCAATATCAGGATCTGGGGACGGCCTGCTCAAGCACTGGATGGGCGGCTTCTGGTTTCCGGGTTCTGGGGCTTCGGAAGACACATGAATTATACCGGGGAAATCCTGGTGTATTTCTCGTTCTTCCTGACCACCTGTTTTGTATCATGGGTGCCGCTTTTATTGCCATTATGGCTTACCGTCCTGCTGATCCATCGTTCATGGCGCGACGAGCAACGCTGCCATGCCAAGTACGGTGAATTGTGGGAGCGTTACAAGCAACGTGTCCGCTACACCATGTTTCCCCCGATTTACTAGAAGAATACGTCATGTCGCAAACAGCCGAAAACAGGCAAAATGTCGAACCGTTGATGACCATGCCAACGATGGGTGGGGGATGGCCGCTGTTGGGTCATTTGCCCGGCTTTCTGAAGGACCCTGTATCATTATTGACTCGTGGCTGGAACGCTGAGGGAGATTTGTTCCGGTTCAGGATCGGGCTCAGTAATTTTGCCCTGTTCACCGGACCTGAAGCACATGACTTCTATTTCAGAGCCGGCCAGGACGAGTTGAGCGCCAAAGCCTGTTATCAGTTTACTGTGCCGATTTTTGGCAAGGGGGTGGCCTATGATGTTGCACCTGAACTGATGGCTGAGCAGCTGGGTTTCCTGTTTCCGGCACTGCGTGAAGCACCCATGCGCAGATATGCCAAAATCATGTACCACGAGGCCTGCCTGTATGCAGACTCGCTTGGCCAGGAAGGTCAAATCGACCTGCCTTCGGTCATGAATGAGCTCACGGTCAGAATCGCAAGCCACAGCCTGATCGGCAAGGAAGTCAGACATGAAGCGAGCAATGAATTTGCTGCGGCCTACCACGAATTGCAAAACGGCATTAATGCACTGGGATTCTTCTTTCCCAATATACCCACAAGGGCACATCGTTCCCGAGACCGGGCGCGCCGGGAAATTGTCAGGATTTTCAGCCGCATCATGGAGAAACGCCGACGTGAAGGATCGAATGAGCAGGATTTCATGCAGACGCTCATGGAAGCCCAATACAAGAATGGTCGAGCACTGACTGATGATGAGATTTCCGGCATTCTGCTTACCGTACTGTTCGCAGGCCAGCATACCAGTGCTGTCCTCGGCACCTGGACGATTCTGGAGTTGATTCGGGATACTGCCTATCTGGCAAGGGTCAGGGAAGAGACCGAGAATCTGTATTCCGATACTGGCTGCGTAGATCTGGCCACCCTGAAACAGCAGAACATCCTTGAATACGCAATTCGTGAGGGAGAACGGCTACATCCACCATTGATCCTGTTGATCCGCAAGGTGACAAAACTCCTGGCATATAAAGGTTACGAAATACCCGTTGGCACCTTGGCCATGGTATCGCCCGCTGTTTCTCATAAATTGGGGCACATTTTTGCGAATCCAGAACGATTCAATCCTGATCGTTATGCGCCACCCGCAAGAGAAGACAAGCAACACCATTACACCCTGATCGGCTTTGGTGGCGGCAAACACCGGTGTATGGGAAAAGCCTTTGCGATCCTGCAACTGAAGGTAATTCTGGCGGTATTGCTTGATCGCTTCGATTTCGGCCTTGACTCGTCCTTCCCGCTCCCCAACTATCGCAGTTGGGTAACCGGACCGGTCGAACCCTGCCGAATCAGCTACAAACGACGTTCCGAACCCAGTATTCTCAAAACAGGGGTGGCATGAGCGCCAATTACGATATAGCGATAGTTGGTGGCGGGCCGGTTGGCAGTGTCTGTGCGCTGGCTCATGCCCGAAAGGATTTGCGCGTCGTGATGCTTGAGGCAAATCCGAAATCTGCCTGTCGATTGGCGGGGGAGTGGCTGCATCCGCCTGCTGTCAGGATTCTGGAGGAACTCGATGTTCAATTGGACATCAAGTGCGAGGAACCAATTGGCAAAGGATTTGCGTTATTTCCGGAAGATGGGACGGAAGTAATTCGATTCCCCTATTCCAAAGAGGTTCGTGGTTTCTCATGCGAGCATTCCACTCTCGTAACCTCGATACACAAAACGGTCAAAAGCCAGCCGAACATTGATTTCATGGTTGGCGCACGGGCGGTGGCAGTGGAAGATGGACGTATTGAATACACGTACAAGGGGGAAAATGAAACGCTTCATGCGCCACGGATTATTGGTGCGGATGGGCAAGCTTCGATTGTTCGTCAATCCCTGGGCTTGTCAATCAGACCAAAAATCGTCTCCCAGACTGTGGGCATCATATTGAATGATGTTGAATTGCCGCTGGAGGGTTACGGGCATGTGCTACTGGGCGGGCCTGGCCCAATTCTGATTTACCGCTTGTCTGAAGGACAGGTCCGGATAATCTCGGATATTCCTCCGGACCGCACTACGCCGAAAGACCGAGCTGCCTTTTTACTGGACAATTACACTGAGATCCTGCCAGATACCATCAAGCCTTCTTTCATTGAAGTGCTGAGAATGAAGAAATTCCAGATTGCCATAAACAAGGTGAGACCTCATGTCACATACGGGAGTTCCGGACGAATCCTGATTGGTGATGCGGCTGGACACTATCATCCGATGACGGCCATGGGCATGACTTTTGGATTTGGTGATGCTTTTGATCTTGCCGAGCATGATGATTTCAGGGCCTTCACCCGCAAGCGTTTTCGGAAAACACACACCCCTTCTTTTCTGGCTATGGGTCTATACGAGGTGCTTGCTGATTATCATTCCGAGGCAGTTGCCATCAGACATGCGATATATAGCAGAGCCCGATCAAGTGCGGGTTATCGGGATCGTACCATTCGCTTGCTGGCCTGTGATGACACCTCGGCAATTCACATGAACATGGCCTTTTTCAGGACCGTGATTCAGGCGGTTTTCAAACAGATTCCGATCTCTCTGGACAAACTTGCATGGCAAAAATCCTACCATACTCTAAGAGCCATGTCTGTCCGGATATGGTGGCTTCTACAAAGCATCAAGCAGTTGTACAAAGTTAAATATCGGGGTGAAGACATGGACGACCGAGCCTGGAAGACTCTCTCCCGGGTCTTCATGTATTCGGTACCGTTCCAGAACCAGACTGGGAAATCTACTCCTCAAAAGGGTAATTCATTACCCGATGCAAATCCGGCACTGCATTCTGCGATCGCCCGATTGGCAGACTTGCAACAAGAAGACGGTTCATGGGAGGGAGAGATGGTGTGGTGCCCCATGCTGACTGCGCAATATGCACTGCTGCATTATATTATTGGCAAGCCTTTGAGTGCGAAACGCCGCAGGAATATCCTGCGTTCCTTCATGAAGGCCCGATTCGATGATGGAACCTGGGGCATGCATGATCACTCCGAACCGCATCTGTTTGTTACCACTCTGGTTTACATTGCCAGCCGATTGCTGGGCATTGAGCGGGATGATCCGATGCTGAAACCCGCTCAGGAATTCATGGAGGCTGAAGGTGTTGTCAACATCCCGAGCTGGGGGAAATTCTGGTTGTCGGTGCTCAACCTCTATGACTGGCAGGGGGTGAATGCCGTATTGCCCGAGCTCTGGGTGTTGCCTCGCTGGCTGCCTATCCATCTTTCCAAATGGTATTGCCATACCCGACTCATCTATATGGCGATGTCGGTAATTTATGGACATCGCTTTCAGACACCATTAAGTCCGGAAATCGTATCGCTAAGGGAAGAGTTATACCCAAACGGATTTGATCAGATTGATTTTTCGAAAACGAGAAACATGCTTCGTAGAGGAGATCTGTTCGCACGTCCGAATATCCTGTTGCGGATGGCAAACCGGCTTACGAAATTTTATGAAGGTCGGCACCACAAGGCAACACGATTGCGATCAATGGATTCGATGACTGAAAAAATCAAGTGGGAGCTGCAGACCACCGACCACACCAGCATTTCTCCGGTCAGCGGTACATTGAATATTCTTGCTCTATGGCTACAGGACAATGGAGACCCGGATGCAAGACGTGGTCTTGAGCAACTTGAAGGCTGGGTCTGGGAAGACAAGGAATACGGGGCAAGGGTAACGGGGGCAAGAAGTGGCTCATGGGATACTGGATTTGTGCTGCAGGCTCTGCAGCCGGTTTCCGATTTTGATGATGTCGCAAAGATTATGAAGTCTGGTGCCCGGTTTTTGGCCGAGAATCAGATCAGGACCAGTTTTAAGGGCTATTCCGAGTCATATCGCAATGACCCGAGAGGTGGCTGGTGTTTTGCCGGGGGATGGCACGGATGGCCAGTGTCTGACTGTACGGCTGAAGCAGTGCTTGGGTTGATTGCCTTTCACGGCAAAGCTGCAGACAAGTCTGCAATCAAGGATGCCATTGAATTTATGTTGCGCGCACAAAATCCTAACGGCAGTTTCGGCAGTTATGAGTCCATCCGTTCCCGCATTGGACTTGAGTGGCTGAATCCGGCTGAAATGTTTGGCGAGTCAATGACCGAGGGTGCCTATGTTGAATGTACGGCTTCTTGCCTTGAGGCTTTCAGTGCCTGTAAGGAACATTTTCCGGATCTGGTAAATACCCATGTCATGAAGGCAATCATCAAGGCCGATGCGTGGTTACGAAATGCCCAGCGATCAGATGGCTCCTGGCGAGGTGTCTGGGGAATTCAGTATATCTATGGCACTTTGTTCGGAATTCGGGGGCTGATGGCTACCGGCACAAAGCCGAGTGATCCTGCACTAAGGTTGGCCTGCCGCTGGTTGTTGGACCGCCAGCATGATGATGGTGGGTGGGGTGAGCACCATAGCGGTTGCATGAGTGGTGAATACGTTGATCATAAAGAGAGTCAGGTGATTCAGAGTGCCTGGGCCTTGATTGCCCTGCAGGTTGCAAGAGATGCAAACTGGACAGCTATTTCCAGGGGCGTACAGTATCTTCTCGACATGCAGCGGGAGGACGGTTCCTGGCCGAAGCAGGATATGGCCGGAGTGTTTTTCCGGACGGCATTGTTGGACTATGTACTTTATCGTCAGTATTTTCCGCTTCACGCACTTGGACTATACGAGAACAATCACCATGCCCGGATAAATCTGACTGAATCAGTAATGCCCAAGCATGAAGCAAAGGTGGTCAAGGCAAATGATGGCTCACTGAATTCCCCGGTTAATCAACCAAAGCCGGCAATGGATAAGGCTTCCGCTGTCGCATCTATCGCAAAATAATTTGGCGACCTTCGGTATGGAGTGAACCTAGCCAGGGATTCACATCTGATACAGCCAAAAAATGACCAATGAGCACAAGCAAAAACTGATTGATCCTGGGTCAGAAACTCTCGCTGATGCGCTCCCGGGTCCTTCCATGTTTTCCAGCGAGGCTGGGCACATGATCGAACAATTGATTGCCAACCCGAAGGAAAGCCATTTTTGAGATATGCGATGGCATCATCCGGATTCGGCAAGGGTGACGACTACCTTCGCACGCTCCTGAATCCCGGTACCGGACAAGCTCTCCAGCCATTACCCCATGGCATCCAGGACTGTGAGTCCATCGGGAAATCGAGGAGTGATTTCTTCTGCAAGAAATGTACCCCATGCCGCATCGGAAACCACTTCCACACCCTGCCTGCTACGTCCGAAAAACAAGCGATGCTCGGCGAACCGGTTCAGGCCCGCCGAGCAGGGAAGCTCATGAGACCAGGCAGGATTTACTGCGCCCCCAGCAAGGGGCAGGAATGCGGTTACCGCTCCCAGGCAAATCGCCAGTATCCGCTTTCTCATAGTTGTCGACATAGCCCAAGCCTATCCGGTTAGCAGAGGCCATGGGAAACTATCCCCGGAACCGACAATAATCCTCAGCGGAAACTGCCCATCTGGCACCGGGGCAAGCCCCTTCAACCGACAACGGATCAAGGCTTACTCCCGACCGGAATATATGTATGAATGTGCTCCGCCCCCTTTCTCTAACCGGCCTGCTCGTCCGAATTCTGTGGAAGCCTAAAATCTCCCGAGATTCATGACCTTGTCCCAAGCCTTAACAAAGTCTTGAACAAATTGCTCTCGCGAATCCGAACAGGCGTAATGCTCAGCGATTGCTCGAAGTTGGGAGTTTGAACCAAAGACCAGATCAACGCGAGATGCTGTCCACTTCAACTTGTTGTTGCTTCGATCGCGTCCATCAAAAGAATCACATTTTTCAGAAGTAGGCGTCCAGCTGGTGCTCATATCAAGCAGGTTAACAAAAAAGTCATTGCTCAACACTCCCGGCCGGTCGGTGAGCACACCTTCCTGGGATTGACCTGTATTGGCATTGAGTACTCTCATGCCACCAACGAGAACGGTCATTTCCGGAGCTGTCAGAGTCATTAACTGCGCCTTGTCAACCAGTAATTCTTCAGCCGAAACGGTATGCGGTGCCTTGAGGTAGTTTCGAAAACCGTCTGCAGTCGGTTCTAGCACTGCAAATGACTCAACATCTGTTTGCTCTGGCAATGCATCCGTTCGTCCGGGCTTGAACGGAACGGAAATGGATTGCCCCGCTTGTCTTGCAGCCTCCTCGACTCCTGTACAACCTCCAAGCACAATCAGGTCTGCCAGGGAAATACGTTTGCCGGAGGGTGCACTTGCATTGAAGTCCTGTTGAATGGTCTCAAGGGATTTCAGGGTGCCATCAAGCTTATCCGGCTGATTCACTTCCCACTGATTTTGAGGTGCAAGGCGAATACGTGCCCCATTGGCGCCACCGCGCATGTCAGAATTGCGGTAGGTCGCCGCCGAAGCCCAGGCCGTTGAAACAAGTTCAGACATGGAAATCCCTGAATCTCGTATGCTTTGCTTGATTGCCTCCACATCCTGCTCGTTAACCAGTTCATGATCAACTGGTGGAACCGGGTCTTGCCAAATCAACTCCTCCTCGGGAACTTCGGGACCCAGATATCGAGACCTGGGACCCATATCGCGGTGAGTCAGCTTGAACCATGCGCGAGCGAAGGCGTCAGCAAACTCATCGGGGTTTTCGTGAAAACGTCTTGAAATGGGCTCATAGGCCGGATCCATGCGCATGGCCATATCTGCCGTTGTCATTATTGGTGCATGGCGTTTGGCCGAATCATGGGCATCCGGAACCAGGTCAGACCCATCTCCATTGCTTGGAATCCACTGATTTGCACCGGCTGGACTCTTTGTCAACTCCCAGTCGTACCCAAACAGATTATCAAAATAACCCATATCCCATTGTGTCGGGTTGGCAGTCCAGGCGCCTTCAATACCGCTTGTAATTGCATCGCCTGCGACACCGGAACCGTGTTCGTTAGACCAGCCAAGCCCCTGTTGCTCAATGGCGGCACCCTCAGGTTCCGCCCCAACCAGTGCGGCATCGCCTGCGCCATGGCATTTGCCGAACGTATGTCCGCCGGCAGTCAAGGCAACTGTTTCCTCATCGTTCATGGCCATGCGCCCGAAAGTTTCGCGCACGTCTACTCCAGAGGCAACCGGATCGGGGTTGCCATTGGGTCCTTCAGGATTGACATAGATCAGCCCCATCTGAACAGCGCCTAGCGGGTTGTCCAAATCCCGCTCACCAGTATAGCGATTATCGCCAAGCCATTCGGTTTCGGTCCCCCAAAAGATATCGTCCTCTGATTTCCAGACATCTTCGCGACCGCCACCGAATCCGAAGGTTTTAAACCCCATTGATTCAAGAGCACAATTTCCAGCGAGAATGATCAGGTCCGCCCATGATATTTTTCGACCGTATTTTTGCTTGATCGGCCATAGCAAGCGGCGCGCCTTGTCAAGATTGCCGTTATCCGGCCAGCTGTTGAGAGGAGCGAAGCGCTGATTGCCTGTACCGGCACCGCCGCGTCCGTCACCAATGCGATAGGTGCCTGCAGCATGCCACGCCATGCGAATGAATAATGGTCCATAGTGACCGTAATCAGCCGGCCACCAGTCTTGTGATGCGGCCATCAGATCATAAAGATCATTTTTCAGTTCATCATATTCAAGGCTGGCAAATTCTTCTGCATAATCAAATCCATTATTGACTGGATTCGACTCAGGCGAATGCTGGTGAAGGATATCAATGTTCAATTGATTCGGCCACCATTCCCTGT
>VXPI01000137.1 GCA_009839585.1 Gammaproteobacteria bacterium | reverse complement strand
GGTATGAAGCGAGACCGTGTCCTCGCGTTAAAACTGGCCTCCAACACCCTTGAACTTGTCAACACACGTGGATATTTTCTGAAAAACTCTTTGTTTTCTTGTCAAGTATTGTGGATTCAGCGGGCTCATTTTTGGAAGGATCGAGTGCAGTTCCGTGCCGTTATCACTGGCAAATTCTCGTTTGATCGAAGTTTCGATATAGCGCCTTGCGGCATCCACGTTCAGGTCTTCGGTGTTGATCAGTTCCTCGACTTCACGCTGTCGTTCGGCCTGGGCGAAAGTAAAAAAGGCCTTGATTATGTCACTATTGCTTCCAAGTGAGTCAATATTCGTTTGATTGATGAAATTGACCAGCAGACTCTCTTTTGCACGGTTGCCTACACTGGCCCGGATCATGCGTCTCACATCATCCACAATCGTGGATTTGCTTGTGGTTTTTTTGCTCTTCTCCAAAATCTGCTCAAGGATATAGTCCAGGTTGATTCCCTGCGATTTGAGCAGGTCCACCTCGAACACGACATCGTCCCAGTCAACAGCGCTTTCGGATTGTTCCAAGGCCTCCTTCTGCTGACGCAGCCAGTCCCGAATGTCGTTATAGGTTGATCGATAGTCCTGCACCTTGCGCTCACTCGGCAACCGTATGTTCCGGAGGGAAACCAGGTCATCGTCGCTGAAGGAGTGTTTTTGCTGAAAGGCCTTGAGAGCGTCCTCATCAGTGATAGGAATGTTGTGCAGTGTTTGCAGATTTATGAACTCATCATAGTTTCGCAGGATATTCTCGACACGCAGGTATTCCCCAAACAGTTTTGCAAAATCCTTCTTATCCGCTTCTCTGACAATGGTTGTCGGATCGGAAAATCGTCTTTCCAGTTCCGCCAAAATATCAACAAAGCCCCGCCGAGCCTCACCGGTAACTGTATCGATATAGCCTTCCATATATTCCCGATAGCTTTTTTCCAGAACCACGTTTCGAGTATTCGCATCACCAAACAGGGTAATGGCCTCGATCGTCGCCTGCTCAAGGTCACGGAAAGTTATGATGTTGCCAAATGTCTTCGTGGCATCGTATATGCGGTTTGTGCGCGAGTAGGCCTGGATGAGGCCATGGAAGCGCAGATTCTTGTCCACAAAGAGCGTGTTCAAAGTCGACGCATCAAAACCGGTGAGAAACATGCCCACTACGATGAGCAGATCCACTTCCCTGGATTTAACCCGTTTGGCTAGATCGCGATAATAGTTTTGAAAGTTGCCGCCATCCACATTGAAACTGGTTTTAAAGTACTGGTTATAGTCGTTTATGGCAGCATCCAGGAACTCCTTGGCACTGCTATCCATTGCCGTTTCTGAAACGTCAAGACTTTCGTCCGGAATGTCGCCCATGGCACCCTGTTTTTCATTGGATGCATACGAAAAGATCGTTGCAATCTTCAGAGCGCCGTCACTATCAGACTGCAATTTGCTCAAGGTTTCGTAATATAGCTTGGCGGCATCCACGCTACTGACCGCAAGCATTGCGTTGAAACCGATGTTTCCCCCTTGAAGGCGATGTGTCTTCTGGCGGAAGTTGTCCAGGATATACTGTGAAATTTCGCGAATGCGATCCGGGTGCAGCAACGCCTGTTTTGTCTCGGCTGCGCTCAGTTTCTCTTCATCCTGCTCGCTTTCGATATTCCTGAATTGAGGTCGAACATCGTTGTAATCGACCTTGAACTTGAGCACCTTTTCATCCCGAATGGCATCCGTGATGACATAGGAATGCAACTCGCAGCCGAAGACACTGGCCGTGATATCGGCGCCTGTTGCGTTTTCCGGGAAGATCGGTGTACCCGTGAAACCAAATTGGCAGAACTTCTTGAATTTCCTGGTCAGGTTCTTTTGTGCCTCGCCAAACTGACCACGGTGGCATTCATCAAATATGAAGACCACCCGCTCTTTGTATACCTCCAGCATGTTCTCACCCTTCATGAGATTGTTCAGCTTTTGGATCGTGGTGACAATGATCTTGTTGTTGCCTTTGGAAAGGTTACGCTTCAGGGCGGCCGTACTTCCAGATCCGTTTACGCTGTCGGGCGAGAACCGCTGATATTCCTTCATTGTCTGATAGTCGAGGTCTTTGCGGTCAACGACAAAAAACACCTTGTCGATGAACTCAAGCTGCGTTGCCAGACGTGCCGCCTTGAAACTGGTTAGCGTTTTTCCCGATCCCGTGGTATGCCAGACAAACCCGCCGCTCTCCGGCTTGTTTAGGTTTTTTGCTTCGAAGGAACTGGTAACCTTCCACAGAATCCGCTCGGTAGCGGCAATCTGATATGGGCGCATGATCAGTAGCGTATCGTTCGTATCGAACACCGAATACTTCAGCAATACATTCAGCAGGGTATTCTTCTGAAAGAAGGTGGCAGTGAAATCCTTCAGATCCTTGATCGGGCTGTTGTCTGCCTTCGCCCAGTTCATGGTAAAGTCGAAACTGTTCCTGTCGCGCCTGGTGGTGTTGGCAAAATACCGAGTGTCGGTACCGTTCGAGATAACGAACACCTGAAGGAATTTGTAGAGCGAGTTTTCGCTGTTGAAGCTCTCCTTGCTGTAGCGGTGTATTTGATTGAAGGCTTCCCGAATCGCAACCCCGCGCTTTTTCAGTTCAATATGTAACAGTGGCAAGCCGTTGACCAGAATTGTCACATCATATCGGTTAGCATGTGTACCCGTTTGTTCGAACTGTCGGATCACCTGCATCTTGTTGCGGACCATATTACGTTTATCCAGCAAGAAGATATTCTGTATCCGGCCATCATCGAACACGAAATCATGAATATAGTCATCATGGATTTTACGAGTTTTCTCGATGATGCCGTCACCGGGTTTGTCCAGCCAGTTTTCAGCAAAGCGTCGCCATTCGTCATCAGAAAACCGTACATTGTTCAGCTCCTGTAATTGCACTCGTACATTGGAAAGCATCGCTTTCGGAGTGGTTAGTTCGGGCGAGTACTCGTATCCCTGATTAGTCAAATCCTTGACAAGTTCCTGCTCCAGATCGGTCTCGCTTTGATAGGTGTTCGCGACCTTCCACTCTTTGGCATACTTGTTGAGAACAATGAAATTACTCGACTCGGCTATGGGCTTTGTGTGTTCAATCATTCCGAGATTCCCCTGGCCAGTAGCTGTAGTTTTGAAGCAAATTCTCCAGCAGGACTTTAACGGTCTGCTGTTCCTGCAATGACGGTTGTGCAACCGCTTCGTTTGACAGGGTGCTGTGACTGGTGAACTGTATGATCCGTTTCAGATAAGTCTGTCTGTCATCCGGCAAAAGATCCTGCCATTTCGGATATCCCAGAAAACTCGCCGTCTTTTCATACAGGTTCCGCAACAGTGTAAAGTGATATCGCTGAACTTGTTGGTCGGCAATCGCACGTTCAAGCGTCTGTTTCAAGTACAGATGATAGGAAAAATTCCTGTTGGAATCGCCATGTTCCACGTTCAGGCTGAACGTTCCGTCTTCGTGAAGTTCCAACAGATAGCAGCCTTCTTTTTTCCCTTTTTTACTCAGGCCAAGCTCATTGTGAAGCACATTGTAGAAAAGAGGATTGTGCGTCGTGATGATGAAGTTCAGGCTGGATTGGATGCCCTTGTTAACCAGCAACGCTAGTTCAACCGCCAGCTCAATCAAGTTGTTTTCATCCAGTGAGCTGACCGGATCATCAATGAACACATATTCAAGTTGGTCAAACTCATCGGTGTCGCGGTCACTTGGCTCCGCAATACTTAGGGTATCGTTTACCTGTTCCAGGAGAGCGTGGAAAATACTCCAGATAAACAGACTTTCCTCGCCCTTGGATATCTTTAGATCGCCGGACCGCTCGCTGTTGCCACGTGCAATGAAAAACGTAACTTCCGTGAATTCGGTGTCGAATTTCGGGGTAAGCGCATTGCCCGCGTAGCGTTGGAAACTGGTAATGATATTTTGATCCTGACCCTGAGCCTTCAATATCCAGTCGGTGAAGTCATTGGGCTGTATTTTCAGCCTGGGATTGTTTTGGTTAGCCGGGTCTTTGTCCCAATAGAACAGGTCTTCGGTAAAGGTGCTGTAATACAGGATTTTGAGGCGCGAGGGTTCCGCATTTTCGTCCTCAATCCTGGGGGCAACCAGTTCCTTGAATTCTCGCAGGAGGCGGGTTTTTCCAGTGCTGTTAAAGGCATAGATCAACTGTACCCTTTTGTCGGAACTTTGGAGATGCTGTGCTATATCCGAAAGTGTTTGCCCCATCCTATGCTGCATCCTTTTCAGGTTTGGGGAAGTTCAGAAGCAAATCCCGGTAATATTCATATTGCTTTTGACTCAGCTCGATTTCGCGTGACAGGCCATCGGTGAGTGAAATGGTCAATGCGTCGAATTTGTCGAGAATGGCAACGATACGGGCCTGTTCGGCAAGAGACCTCTCCGGATTGTCTGGGTATGGGATGGGGATTTTGAATTTTCTAAACCCATTCATATTTACAGAAGGAAAACTCGACTTCTTTGTATTTTTCTTGCACCAATCACTGATCAGGAAACCATAATAAAACAGAAATCTATCAGCAAAAGTGTCGCGATATTTCTCTTTCACAGAAAGGTTGGTAAACCTTTGATTGGATAGATATGGCACAGAAATTAACGCGTGTTTTCCAACAGTAGCTGAAGTTGCAAAAATTAGTGAGTTTGCAGGAAACAGTTTACCGCCCTTGATAGCACTTTTTGAAATCTTTTGGAGTGAGTGACCGAGAATGTGACCATTTTGACGAATATCATCCATTCTGAACCAGGGAACGGTACCATCTTCCCAAAATTCTTGTTTTGCCCTTGATGGCGTATACCCGTTTTTCAGATGAAAAACCTCTGAAATAGGAACCCACAATACGTCTTCGCCAAAAGTGAGCAATTTCTCCCGATAGTACTTGTACTGCTTTTTGCGTACTGTAAGCTCGGCTGTAAGTTCGGCTGTAAGTTCGGCTGTAAGTTCGGTGAACTTATCCAGAATGCGGACGATCTCGTTCTGGATCGCCAGCGACTTCTCTGGATTGTCAGGGCAGGGGATGGGGAAGCTGAACCTATCAATAAAAACTTTTGACAAGCGCGGAACACTTGCCCTACGAACTTGTGCTGTTATTTTGTCCCGTTGAGTAAGCAGCCAATAATATAAATACTTGCTCAGGACTCTTTCTGGTGGAAGGAAGTAATAGACGTCATCTGCGGCCCAAAATGGAAAGTCACTGTAACCGATTTCACCGGCTGCCCCTCCGCAGATTATGAACGCAGAACCAGGACTTACATTGCTTTCATGATAGTAGCCCAGCGGTTTCATGCTATTTTGAAAGACAGCAAAATCCCCGCTATCTGCAAGCTGGCTTTTGACGAGTCGCTTACCACATCGGCCCTTCACGACTTCCCCCAAAGGCTTCCACTCCGCCTCCATCCCATCCAGCAATTTCTCTAGGAATGGATGAGTATCCATATCTATGCACCCTCGATGTCTGCCACGGTCCTGCTAATATCCGCCCGCAGTTGACCGATCTTGTCAATGATCGCATTCAATTCGGCATTCAATTCGGTTATATCGATGACTTCTCGGGTATCCTTGGGTTCAACGTAGGAACTGACTGACAGGTTGTAGTCATTTTCCACAATCCGATCATAGGGCACGGTCTCGGACACATGCTCCATCTTGGACTTGCTGTCGAAAATATCCATGATTTTGGCGATATGATCGTCATGCATAACATTGTTGTTGGTTTCCTTTTTGAAGAAATCCTCGCTACTAGCATTAATAAACTGAACATCTGTACTCGTCTTGTTTTTGGACAGCACGAGAATGTCCACCGCAATTGATGTGCCATAAAACAGGTTGGGAGCAAGCGAGATAATTGCTTCTACATAGTTGTTATCCACCAGGTACTTGCGTATCTTCTGCTCTGCTCCGCCCCTGTAGAAAATACCCGGGAAGCACACAATCGCCGCACGGCCCTTGCTGGACAGATAGCTAAGCGAATGCAGCACAAAGGCAAAATCTGCCTTGGATTTCGGAGCCAGCACGCCGGCGGGTGCAAAGCGGTCATCATTGATCAACGTTGAGTCATCGGATCCGACCCACTTTAGTGAATAAGGCGGATTGGACACAATAGCGTCAAACGGCTTGATGTCGCCAAATTGCGGCTCTGTCAGGGTATTGCCCAACTGGATGCTGAACTTGTCGTAATTGATGTTGTGCAGAAACATGTTCATACGAGCAAGGTTGTAGGTGGTGTGATTAAGCTCCTGGCCAAAGAATCCGTCCTCGACTATATGATCGTCAAACTGCTTTTTTGCCTGTAGCAACAGCGAACCTGACCCGCATGCAGGGTCGTATATCTTGTTTACGCTGGTTTGCCCGTGTATGGCAAGCTGGGCGATCAGTTTGGATACTTGCTGGGGAGTAAAGAATTCGCCGCCCGATTTCCCTGCATTAGCCGCATAGTTGGAGATCAGGAATTCATAGGCATCTCCAAACAGGTCGATCTTGTTTTCCTGAAATTCACCAAAATCCAGATCAGCCACACCCATGAGAACTTTCATGAGGCGAGAGTTCTTGGCTTCCACTGTATTGCCAAGGCGGTTGCTAGTTGTGTCGAAATCAGCAAACAAGCCACTGATGTCGTCTTCGGACGGAGAATTGCTGGCAGAGGCCTCGATAGCCAAGAAGATATCTGCCAGATCATTGTTCAGGCGGTCGTTCTTATCTGCATTGGCAACGATATTGGAAAATAGTTGACTGGGGTAAATAAAATAACCGGTGGTCTTGATTGCATCCTCCTTGATTTCCGTGGTAATCACATCGTCAGGAAGATTGGCGTAGTTGATGCTGTCGTCACCGGCTTCAATGTAGCTGGCGAAGTTTTCACTGATGAAGCGGTAGAAGAGTGAGCCAAGTACATATTGCTTGAAATCCCAGCCATCGACTGTACCACGTACGTCATTGGCGATTTGCCAGATGCGGCGTTGCAGTTCTTCACGTTGCTTAAGGCTGATCATCGTGGTCTTCCTCTATTTTCTTCGACTTTCGGGGTTCGTTTTCATTCCAAGTCACGGAACAATATATTGATAAATATCAATAATAGTTCCATTTCGGGCAAGTGATATGTTTTAGATATCCATGTCATCAATTCCACCCAGGGAGACCCTGACAACGAATTATAAAGCCAAATCCGGCACCTTTCCGAAATTGACTAAGCAGAATGCCATTGGTCGATCGGGAGGCACTTCGCCGGGGCCTCTACCGGGCATCTATGCAGGCGGTTATCGGTGACAGGTCCGGTGGGTCTGGAACATCGGTACGGAACTGTCCCCGAAGTCAATCCACGTCGTCGACATCTATCACGCCAAGGGGAATCTCCGGGATCTGGACAAACTCTTCTGCGGCAGCGACTCCGACCCTGCCCGGCACTGGTCGGAAGACCGTATCGTGCATGTCAAGGCCAGCGATATCGAGGAACTGGTCGAGGTGCTGGAAGGCGAGCCATTCCGACGCGAGCCCATGGATACCATGATCGGCTACTACCGGCGCACCACCGAACGCATGAGACATGCCTTGTTCCGGGACAGGGGCTCTGCATCTCCAGTGCGGTAGTGGAAGCTGGGTGCAGGAACGCCATTGGTACCCGGCTCAAGCGCGGCGGTATGCACTGGGCCGTGAAAGGGGCAAGCGAAATGGCGGCGCTACGCCGTTGCCTCAAGAGCGACCGCTATGACGACTTTTGGTATCAGAAAAAATGATCTCTTCCTGAAATTGCTTAAAATAGACGCAGTCCATCTTGAAAATGCATGAGGCATGATCCGGAACTTGAAAAAACAGCCGGATATTCCAGGCTGGGTTAACGTGGAACCGTGTTTGGAAAAAAAGTAGCATTTCCCGAGTATTTAGAATGAGTATAGACAGAAAAAAACCGGTTCTTGCCTGTATCCATTACAGGGATGGATGGTATTGGCAGGGGAACACGCCTCCATCGCCTCAGCAGGAGCGATATGCGAAAGAGCGCATGGAATATTATAAGACTGTAATCCCGGCAGTCTATATATCAGGATACTACGATACCGTCAAAGTATTGAATGACCATCCCGAGATAGCAACGACGGTCACGGTAGAGTCAGATATACGTGAGGAGGGTGATGAGATCTACAGGCTGCTGGCCGAGAACAGGAATCATTATATCTGCAATGTTGATGATACGGATGAGCGTACTCCGGGCTGGGGCAAAGTATACGCAAGTGAAGAGAATATGCGGCCGCTACTGGATTTTTTGAGAAAGTGGGAAGGCCAGCGTACCGGAAACGGTTTGCCAAATTCCCTCTTGGTGCACTGTTCTCAAGGCCAGTATCGTTCATCGGCTACTGCCTTGACCGCCCACTCCCTTTATTCGGGTGATCCGGTGGAATCTGCAACGGAGCTTGTCATAAACGGTCCTCCCGGAGGTGGGAGAGTCAGTGCAAACTGGGAAATCAGCCGCATTATGGACGACCTAGTCGGCTGGGGCGGGGTTCTGCTGTCTGTCGCCAAGAATATCCCGGCCGCATTAGACAAGCGTGACGAGATGTTAAGGCATGGAGAAGAGGATCATGAAGTCATGCGTTCTCGAATCAGTGAGATTCTACGGGTTCCGATTCCGGTTCCCGATTCCGGGGATACAAGCCTTCATGCCGCTGCTGTCGGGACAGACCCCCGAGCGGTTGAAGCATTGCTTGCCGCTGATAGCAGCACCGACCGTATCGGTAATCACTGGCAAGTCCCACTCCATCGGGCCGCCATATCCGGAATTCCCGAGGTTGTTGAGCTGTTGGTAGCCGGCAGGGAGTTTACGCTTAACAAGGCTCCTGCAATGCGTGACGAGTTCGGAAAACTGCCCCTGGATTACGCTCTCGACAATCACAGGCTCAAAGGTACGCGAGCACTTTTGAAGCTGAGACAGGCCACTGAGGGAGAACGGGATTAGTTGAAGTGTCTTCAGTTTGCAGATAGATTTCCTGGGACTTAATTTTCTGGCGGGCCAAGAGTTGCCTGTGCAGATAGAACTAACAGGAAAGAAGTGGGGGGATATCTTCACTCATGAGCCCCGCTTTCCGGATCATCGTGTCATA
>VXPI01000384.1:1920-9154 GCA_009839585.1 Gammaproteobacteria bacterium | reverse complement strand
GTCTTTCGAGCCATCATGGCCTCCATCAGCAGTTCAGGGATGGCTACCATAGTCAAAACCGGCTATAATGTCAATACTAAAATGTTACTCTGTACTAGGCGGTGTGGAACTGGAACTTCCCCCTCGCGGACCCATGCACGAACCTTTGGATTTCTCCTGATCCGCCCGCATGCTCGTCTTAGACACGAACGTTGTCTCCGAACTCATGCGCCCCCGGCCAGTGTCGGCTGTTTTGGATTGGTTTGCCGGGCATGACATACGGAAGATGTACCTGACAGCGATTAGTGAAGCAGAATTGCACTATGGTGTTGCGACCACGCCGACTGGCAAGCGAAAAACGATACTCAAGAATGCCATGGCGTACTGGCTGGATCATGGTTTCGGAGAGCGGATTCTTCCGTTCGACAGTGCAGCCGCTCGCGCCTATGGAGAGATCGCGGCCGAGTGTCGTAGGTCGGGTCGACCCATCAGTAAATTCGACTGTCAAATTGAGGCCATATGCCAAGCCCGCAATGCTGTGCTGGTGACACGCAATGTGCGAGATTTTCAGTACGCCGGAATTGGGGTTGCTGACCCCTGGGTTGGCGCATAGCGATCAGGGCATCGACCCAATCAAGAATTTGGAGGAGCCTATCAGGCAACTTGCCGGCCGTATCCCGTTTTAGCACCGAAGAGGAAAAGTGATCCAGAGCCAAAACTCCATATACTGCTGTGATTTTGATTTTTTACACGGACATTGTTGACTCGGGAATTGCCCGAATGGATACTTGACGTACCGGAATATTCCCCATTCAGACTGGTTTCCAGTCCGGCAATCTAGACTTTCGCCTGCCATTCAGGGGTGTTGCGGAATTTTGACCGGAAACCGGAAACAGGGTGCCGGATGGCAACATTATGTCTCCATGTCGGTATTTCATCTTGGAAGAAATGTCCGGGATGCTCCACAGTGAGACCAGGATTCTCCCAGAGTCAACTGCGTACACATGAAAGCTGGGCAGGCAGACCGTCTGGAATCTGGCCGCCAGCGTTAGCACCGGTGCAGGTTCCGGGTGGTTCGATGGTAGCCCTATCGATGACTGCACTTCAAACATGTTAAACCGTCCGGCCAGTGTGCCTGAACAGCACATCGAAGTATTTCCAGAACTATACTGGACTCCTCTTCATGGCATGTATCCTTTTTTCAATACCCTGCACTGACTCCATGGCGTCAAAAAATATGCTTATAATTGGGCGGTAATCAGGTAATTTTTGCAAGCAAGACCACCAGTATGCGAGTCAAGAAAATCTCTCCATGCATCGGAGCCACAATAACCGGCATCAATCTTTCCCGGGAACTAACACCAGGCCTCGCTGAACAGATATATCAGGTGCTTGTTGACCATCTTGTCATCGTCATTCCCGGGCAGGAAATCAGCGCATCCCTGCAACTCGAATTTGCCAGACACTTCGGTGAAATTGACCGACCCCATCATACCTATCCGCATGTAGATGGAATGCCAGAGGTTACTTTGCTTGAATATGATGAAAACCGTCACCCTGATACGAATGAATGGCATACAGATTTGACCTACCGCAAAAACCCGCCTTTTGCATCAGTGCTGTATTCGAAAGTCATCCCGGAATGTGGCGGGGACACGCTCTGGTGCAGTATGTATGCAGCCTATGAACAGCTTTCTGATTCGATGAAACAGGAATTGGCTGATCTTGAAGCAATCCATGATCCGGGGTCTTTTCGAAATAGTTTCATGGGCAAGGAAAAGAACAGTAAATCAATGGACCAGCGCATGTTCGAGGAAGGTTCTGCCCTGCATCCTATGGTGCAAACCCATCCGGTTAGTGGGCGAAAGTACCTGTACGTGAACGAAGGCTTTACCATGCAGGTTTACGGGTATTCAATGCCAGACAGCAATCGGCTCCTGCATTTTCTGTTTGCCCATATCAACCAACCGGCATTTCAGTTTCGGCACCGCTGGAATACAGGCGACCTGTTGATGTGGGACAACCGGGTCACTCAACACTATGCGGTAAGCGATTATCTTCCCCAGTATCGCCGCATGCACCGGGTCACAGTGATCAATGACCGGCGTTGTGGTTAAACCTGCGAAGAATGTCAGATGAGAATAGTTACCTACAACATCCAATATGGTTTTGGCAAGGACAGCAGACTTGATCTTGAGCGGATTGCCCGGGAAGTAAGCGGGGCAGATATTATCGCCCTGCAGGAAGTTGAACGATTCTGGACGCGCAGCAGGAATGTAGACCAAATGGCATTTTTTGCCGAGCGTTTTCCAGACCATTACTCGGTCTATGGTCCAGGTGTCGATCTTCACATTCAGGACAGTGCTCCGCAGGAAAATCGACGACGGCAATTTGGCAATATGATTTTGAGTAGATATCCGATCGTGTATTCCCGCAATCACCTGCTACCCAAGCGAAGTAGTATCGGTCAAGCCCTGAGTATCCAGAGAACGGCTCTTGAGGGAACCTTATTGGTTGACAGCATGCCGATTCGGATTTATTCCGTGCACCTTACCCACCTTTCATGCCAGATCAGGAAAAAGCAAATCAACCGCATTCTGAAAATACACCGTGATGCAGTCGATGAAGGATTTCCGCTATCTTTTGAAAACTCCGGATTCAATCTTGAAATGGATGTGCCGGATCGACTGGTCGCAGACAAGGCCATTCTGCTTGGCGACTTTAATTTTGCACCGGATCAGCCAGAATATGAAATGATCGTTGGTCCCTTGTGTGACTATGGTGGGCATGTAATCAGTGAACATGGCTTTGTTGATTCCTGGACCCATGTTGGCAAGGATTTGATGTCAGGGAAAACCTCCCACACTCTCACCGAACATGTTCGCATGGATTACTGTTTTGTGAGTTCGATGTTGCGGAATCAAATCAAGTCCTGTTGGGTCAATGACAAGGCACAAGGCTCGGACCATCTGCCGGTTTGGCTTGAACTCGAGATCTGATTAACCCTTTCTCCCCTCTTTACAGATTCGCCCAGTGATTGGACAACTTGCGGTATTCAGACCAATCAAGCGATCGATTTTTTATCAGCCTACAAACTGTTTTTCGAAATATCTTGCTCAAGATGATCAATTCCATTTCCTTTTGAGTCAGGATTTGGGTATGATTCGGCACTTCTTGATAAAACCCTATTTCAGGATAGAAAGGTCTCTGTATTAACCTGTAATCATTGCGTTTATGCGTAAAAAACTCATCGTCGGAAACTGGAAAATGAATGGCCGAAGAGCCATGGCAAATGAGCTGTGCTCGACGATCATGCATGAAATGCAAAACTTCAAAAATATCGATGTTACGCTTTGTCCTCCTTTCATACTGCTTGACGAGGTTCGTAAAATGACCGCAGATAGCGAATGCATGCTGGGGGCACAGGACTTGGACATGCATAACGATGGCGCGTATACTGGTCAGGTTTCAGCCGGAATGCTGAAGGACGCTGGATGCGAATGGGTGATTATTGGCCATTCGGAGCGGCGTACACTGTTCGGGGAGACCAATCTCACCGTTGGCAAGAAAGCAAAACAGGCCCTGGATCACGGTCTCAAACCTATTGTCTGTGTCGGTGAAACTGAGGGTGAGCGAAAGGCCGGTCAAGAGACATCTATCGTTCAGGGACAGTTGCAATCAGTGATTGATGAGATTGGCATTGATTCATGTAAAGATATGACAATCGCTTATGAACCGGTTTGGGCAATCGGGACAGGCCTAACCGCTACCCCTGAAGAAGCGCAAACCATGCATGCATTCATTCGGGAACAGCTTGACTTACAACATGATGAGACAGCAAAAGCCTGCCGTATTCTGTATGGCGGCAGCATGAAACAAGATAATGCAGGCTCTCTGCTTGGGTGCCCGGATATTGACGGTGGGTTAATTGGGGGTGCCTCATTGAATGCTGGCGAATTTCTCGGCATTTGCAGGTCTGCTTAACCCAGAAAAACAAACTCAACGTTACCATTATGCTTTCGAACTTACTTTTGGTCCTGCATCTTCTGGTTGCACTGACAATCATTGTATTGGTCCTCCTGCAACAGGGCAAAGGTGCTGATATGGGTGCCGCATTTGGCGGTGGATCTTCGGAAACCCTTTTTGGAGCAAGAGGTTCAGCGAATTTCCTGACACGAATCACCTCCAGTCTGGCTGTAATCTTCTTTGTCACCAGCTTGGTATTGGCCTTATTGTTCACACGACAAACTGGCGAAATTAGCGTGGTTGAAGAATCATCCGTTCTCCAGTCTGCGGAAAGCGCTGTGATTGAGGCTCCTGAGACGGTTGAAGAAAGCCAGCAAGAAGATTCGGATGTGCCAAATATTCCAGAGTAATCGCTGATAACCAATCATTGCCGAAGTGGTGGAACTGGTAGACACGCTATCTTGAGGGGGTAGTGGAGAGATCCGTGCGGGTTCGAGTCCCGCCTTCGGCACCAACATCTGGCATTGCGGTCGTTTCACAACTACGCCGAGTAACAGGGGATAAATTTCGATTGGGATGCTTGAAGCCACCCATGCGATGCTGGTTGAAAATCACCCCAAGCTTGATTTGAAGCTCTTTTACCGTCAGCGGGTAAATACGGCCATCGCTTTACGATACTGTATGGAAAGGGAGCGATCCTGAGACTTTTAGGTCGGCGAATTGGGGCAATGTCCAGTCAGGCGAAAATCAAGTCTTTCAAACAAGGCAGTATGTGCCCATCTAGATCAAGATTTTCGATTGGTTTGTGATTGATGCTATCCTTTTAATCCAAATATCTGAACCAACTTGCTACGGAAATTATTTTTACTCAGATGTCTGCCATCAACAACATCGATATTCAGTAAATCCGCCCGGGATTTCTCGACATTACGCAAAGCATTAAAGGAAACGACACACCCGCGAGTTCGCATGCCACCCATATTTTTCATGATGCCAGCCAACTTATAGATCATTTCTTCCCCGTGAGTGGAGGACTTCTCGTATATCCTTGTTTTACATTCAAAAACCCACATCCGGTTGTTCACAATCGCTACAACATCCAGTTCGTTCCTGGTTTCCAGCCTGGTTATGTTTCGATTGCTTTTTACTTCAATATTCCGGGCAACATCATTAATCTGCGGATAGATGTCCTTCAATGATCTTATCTGTTGAAATACATAGTCTTCAAGCCATCCTCCATTGACAAATCGACGACATTCCTCAGAAACAAACCTATAAGCATTTGAAGCAGTGAGTTTCCCTGTTTCCTCAGCGCGGATATATCCTCCATGTTCTAATTCGCTAAGCAGTGATTGGAAATTTCCACGGTGATCTTTATTTGGTATTGACATGACCAAATCGTGATCTTTTGCAAGCGATGCATAACGATTTATCGAACTGTATTCCTTGCTGTATTTTTCGGCTCTGTCGGCCCATGATATGCTCATTTCAGATTGGGCACTAGGAATACGATTAGGCTGCAAATGCTGCAAGTCTAAACAATGCGCTTCAATGAATTTCTGCAAAGGCAGAGAATTTGGAATATGGGACCAGGAAGCAAACCTGCTGGATTCGCTTAGCCAGATTATTTCTGGCGTTTGTACATAGAATACGCCAATGTCATGGCATACGCATTGCTCAAACGCAGCAATGCTCATTGGCTTTGTGCCACCTGTAGCATTCAATAAGAGATTGTTATGCGGTTCAGCATACCCTTTTAGAATATTTTCAGTCTGCTCTCCTATAACCTCAATATCGAATGCACTTGATACATCAACAATATCAACCTTACAACCCAGGCTCTCAATAATTTTTTTCTGCGCTTTATCGTTGCTTTGCTTTCTCTGTTCTTCGCTACAAAGCAGGTAAACCTTTTCCGGTTTCATCTCCGGATGAAGAACCGGAAGAATATTTGGAAGGGGTTGATCTGATACTATACAAATATGGGCTTTTATTTGGGACATAACTTTGTCGTGGATCTATCGTTATCCTCTCCCAATCACGGTCAATTGAACTGAGGGTCAATAGTATATTTTCCAAGTCCGATGCTGGTGTTTTTACCAACATGAAAGATTTCACATAGATACAAAAAATGCAAATATGGTTTCAGGTCACCACGAATTCTCCAAGAGCCAATTAGCCCCGGAAGTTGCATTTCATACCTCTGTCTCGACGAATAGCGCGAATACTGTACAAACTTCAATTCCTTTTTGTCTTCTAGGCTTTTTGACTGCTCGGTCAGTTCCCGGATACTTCTTCGGTCTATCTGCTCTCCTGAACAGGCAACAACCGCCGAAAATCGGCGCATGCATCCAGAAATTAAATCTGCCGACGTAATTTCGGAATGGCCAAGTATCTTACCCTTCCTCTGTAAGCGGACCGGAGTATCAAAATGCAAGACGACCTCATGCTTGTCAACAGGAATATCAAGATGAGTTGTCGTATCGTGTGGGATTATACGGGGTTGATCTTCTCTCCATACGCATACATCTTGACTCCCTTTTTGACAACAGACAACTCTCACTAGCTTACCTGTTGTCCGTTTTTTGCCGAGTCCGCAAGCTAGTACCTTTTGCCATGCAAGCACAAGCAGTGGTAATTGCTTTAACGCAATGCCGTAAACAACCATGTGAAACCCAAACATGAAATCGGTGGAGTTCGTTTTGGGTTCTACAATAGACGACTCAATCACATAAGGAGTTAGGGAGATACCCGTGGTTTGTGCAACAATCCCCGAGTCAAAAATTTTGGTGTAGACACATTCATTAATGAGCGGACATCCCGGACAGGTGCTTTGGTTAGTTACGCAGGCAATTCTACGGAGCGCCATCCCAAATGCGCTTCTCAGTACTGAACCGGGATATTCAGGTAAACTGGGATAGTTGTTGAACATACAATCAAATCGGTACCTAGATCCAAGATAAGATAGTCTATGAGTAAGCGTCATCGAAAACTGGAGAGATAGGAGGGTTAAATTTTCGTGTACAGGATAAGTCGTCCTAGGTTAAATCAGGCAAGCCATGATTTGACTGTTTGTGTTCTCTTGACATTCTTATCTTTCTTTTCATTGCCTTCTTCCTTCCAGCCTCTAGATTCCTGCATTTCCTTTTTCAAATATTCCGCCACCTCTTTCCGAAGAAGATTGGCTTCAAATCCATTTCTATTGAAATCATTTTTTAGAAAATAGTTATACACCCGAATATGTTCGGATTGATTTGAATCCCCTTCTCTAACGATCTCTGCAATGAGA
>VXPI01000384.1:0-1910 GCA_009839585.1 Gammaproteobacteria bacterium | reverse complement strand
GCAATGAGACGATCAAATTCAGGTAATTTACTTAATCTTTCCTGCTCTTCAATCTCTTTCTTTTTCTCATCTTTAGCTATTTGAACCTCTGTTTGTGCATTTTCATCTACTCGCATTGAACCGTACCCCAAAGAGGTTTTTCCACCGAAACCTATCCACGAAAAGGCATGCTCAAATGCTCCCTGCATTTTGGTTTTCCACTGCCCGTTCATCAGACTTTCAATTTGAATTAATCGTTCATCAGAGATGACCTGAAACACAAATTTGGAGTCCGATGGAATGACAAGAAATGGGATCGGCATGGGGGTTCCAGCATCGTTTGGAGAATCCTTCGACTCATAATATTCCCTGTAATGAGGCGTCATGATATCTTGCGCCATATTGTGTTGAGGCATTTCAGGAATACAGTCCCAGAAAGTTAATGCACCACGCTTGCAACTATTGCAATCAGTTTCTGTACCAAATAGGGAGTCGAGTTCATCCTTGCCATAGCATTCTTTCCAACTTTTCCGTAATACTCCCTTGATCCCGCTTCCGGGTAGATAAGGCAAACCATACGGGTTGAGAAATGCGAAACCATTGTCCAGGGGGTGCTCAAGACCCATGCCAGTGACGAGTGGGGCAATCGATTTTGCATAAATCGTAAGTCTGTGAGATTCTGGAAGCCTGTCGATCAGACCGGCATAACGATCATTGATGCTTTTTGTCGATTCACTTATGCAGGATGGGGAAAGACTAACGACATCCTTCATCGCTTCATTTCGACTTTGTCCTTCCTGAAGTTTCCATGTCTCGAAGTCCCAACATTTGAGGTAAAGATTGTAGGCATGCCCCGGTGGGACTTCCTTGAAGCAATCGCCAACATACTCTGGCACAGCTGCGATCATTCTTTCGCCTCATCCGATTTTGCCATTGATTTTTGCGCATCTGCCATCTGTCGCAACCAACCAATAAATGCAACAACCTCTCTGGTCGATGACATATATTGTTCGGAAGAACACTTGTAAAGACTTTCCATAGCCTGAGGAAATTGTGCTTTAGTCGAATCTCCGCCGAAAGAGACATCATTAACCCATTTGCATAGATGTTCTTGCAGATATTCATATTCATTGCGTTTTTGATTTGACTTTGCCGCCAGATAAACAAGAGTCTGCATCAGACCGTTGTTCATAATAAGGCTGGCGGAAGATTTCACAACACTGGTGTAACCCGCGATCTTTTCATTGGGCACATTTTTAACGCATTCCCATGCACGTTGAGATCGTTCTTGATCAAGTGTCATTAACGGCTTCATGCGTCCCACTCCATGAAATGAAGCAGCACCTGCCCACGCCCGGTAGTGGCATCTCCCCCCACTTGCAATAACTGGTCATTCAAGCCATTTTTGAGTTTTTCGAAAATTTCTCCCGCTTTCATGTGCTCGTCTGGTTTATTGCCGGCTTTATGCCTCTCGTCAGAGCAAAATAGAGGGGCAACAAGCAAAGACTCAGGTGGGAGGTTTTCTGTATAGAAGAGACCACCTTCCCTCGCAACACCAGTCTCATCATCAATGCTAACGTGTGGTTCAACTGATGTCGAATGTTCAACGAAGTACGAAAAAGCTTGGTCTGGCAGAATCACTAAATCTCGCGAAAGCTTATCGACAAAAAACTTGTTTTCCTCGTTTTTCGGTAACGCATTCCTCGCAAGCCATTCAGCCACAGCTTGCGTATCATTATCCGGTCCGTCATCAACCTCAAGTTGAAAAGATTCAAGGATCAACCTGTTTTCAATCAAGACCCTTGAATCAGCAACCCTTGCTTTATTATCTTTGACTGATGGAATATCCCAGTCTAGGCTTGCCTCTTCCATAAATCGACACATTCGTTTTAGTCGCGCTAGACTGGTCGGAGAAACGGCATATACATATC